>VGOB01000001.1 GCA_016865935.1 Chloroflexota bacterium
TGAACCGATTATGCGTAATTCACCCTTTGGCGTTACGTCAAGTGGCGGACCGTCCATTTTGATAGGCTCTTGAACGTGACGAGTCCCTGAGATGCCATCGGTTGACTGATTTCCGACCTAATTTGAAGTGCTGAACTCGTTCGGCGGCGAGTGTATAGCCAATTACGCATAATCGGTAATTGAATATATGCTGACCGCTTATACTTTTTTTTCCGATTTACGAATTGCAGAATATCAACTTGGTTTGTGAAAAAATCTACCGCAACTGGGTCTTTGTCAACGTAAACCACATGTGGGAAGTAAAAAGAAGGTGTGATGTGGATGAAACAGCCTGGGTATAGTACTTCACCACAAGCGTAATTTTCGCTAATAAACTTAAACAATCCGACTCTCTCAAATTCAAAATCGCCATAATACTTTCTGTACAAGTCAATTGTTGAATCATTTTTCATATAGTGCGTTATTCATCTTGGACAGGCGGGCTAACGGTCAGGTTCAGCCGCCCCCACCCGCCGCCGCTGGCAAGACCCGCCTGAAAAACAGACACCTTCGCAGGCAGAGCCGTGTTAGTTTAAAGCGCAAGGGTGGGGGTCGGCTGCAACCAGTGTTAGCCCGCCTTTTTGGCCTGTACAAAACCGCCGGAGAAAACCTGCGGCTTTCGCATTTCTGTGGTTCATGTCAACGCCAGAGGATCTCGGGCTGCTTGTCATAAGATATTTCTTTTTTGTATGCGTATCTTGAATATCCAAAAATGCCTGCCGAATACATGCGATAGCCTTTTGGCAGATCAAGAAATCTCTCGACGGCTTTATGGACATATTGGGCATAGCCGTTGATGCAGCTTCCAATGCCCTGTGTCTCGCCATACAGCATCATATATTGTTGAGCGATAATGCAATCGTCCTGGGCCTGGATGTCGCCGCTCGGCGCGGCGATAAAGATCACGCAGGGCGCTTCTTTGAAAATGGGATTCAACCCCTGTTCAAAGGCTGTTTGCATGTGTTGGATATCCACTCGAATCCCCTGCAGCCCTTCGCTCATTTTGAGGTTGAAACCTTTGATTGCCTGTATCAGCCATGGGTGCAGGAGGTAGAGGAAGGATCTGTGGGCTTCTACCACTGCTTTTTCAAGCTGTTTGATCCGGGCGCGGTCGGTGACAACGCAGTAGATCCGCTGCCGGTTATTGCCCGAGCTGGGCGCTTTTTCAGCATAGGCGACTAGCCTTTGCACCACATCCTGTTCCAGAGGTTTTTCCTTGAATTCTCTGACCGAGCGTTTTTTGCGTAAGAGCAGCTCCACGGGATCCAGCCCTTCTGCGGGCACGCTAACTTGAAAGGCACGATCGTTGCCTGTGTGATTGGATGTAATCGCCCCTTCTGGACAGATCGCGGCGCAATGCCCGCAAGAATGGCACAACGCCGGCCGGCTCACTGTTGGGGTTTTCCCGTCCATCGTGATGATCATGCTGCCGCAGATTTTGGCGCATAGGCCGCATCCGATGCAGGCTTCCAAATCAAAAATGATGCTATTTTGCATAGGCGATCTCCATAAAGAAAAGCGCCAGCCTATGGGCTAACGGTCGCGCCCTATAATTAGAAGCCTTACTGCTGCGTTGCGCCTGCATTTGAAGATTGGCAACAGAGCCAATAGCATGGGTCAAGATACTGCTTATAGCGCGCAATGACTTCCTTCCCCACGATAAAGCCGCCAACCCAAAAAGACGTTTCCCCCAAGATGATCAATATCGGCGATAGAGTCAACTTGTCCTGGGTGGCGATGGGCAGAAATGGAAGAGCAAGTAACCCACCATATAGTAAAAAGGAGAGCGCGATTAGTCCTATTCCAACCCATCTTGCCTGCGCAGATTTCTGAATGGGCGCGGTTTTACTCTCGGCGGCTAAAAAACGTTTGAGGATACTTCCATAGCGATTGAGGAGTAGCAGGTCTGCGAGGCGCGGCCAAATCGAATTGAGTTTCGCAAAAAGTGCCGTGCTTATGCCGCCCATGATGTGAACCTGCTTACGCTTTTCTATCGTGTTCAACAAAGCCGCTGCAACTTTTTCTTTGGGCGTAATGGTCAGACCCATTTCCTGCCATATCGGATGAAAAGGCTGCTCGGCTTTCGTGTCGGCGGCGGAGGGAGAGAAATACGCTATTACCACTTGGCTGCCTCCCATCCTGAGTTCGCGGTTCAGAGACTCCACAAACGAGAACAAGCCCGCGCGTGTGGCAACATCGGCGCTGTAATAGGGGAAGGCCAATCGTCCATCCGCAAAGCCGCCGATGTGGACAATCACGCCGTCATTCTGTTCGCGCATGAGGGGCAGAAATGTCTGGGTTAGCAGAAACGCGCCCATGAGGTTTACATCCAACGTGCGGCGAAAGTCCGAGAGGCTATGGTTGTCAAAAGGCTTCCGCACATCAACCCCTGTAGCATTGACGACTATATCTACCCTGCCGAAGGCTTCACCGACGAAATCTCGAAGGGTACTGAGGCTGGCAGGGTCGGTTAGATCCATCGAGACTGTTCGAGCGTTTACACCCAATTCAGCGGCTAGAGCATTGAGGGCCTCGGTATCACGGCCTGCTAAAACCAATTTTGCGCCTTCGATTGCGAAGGCGTGGGCAAAAGCAGAGCCGAGACCGCCGGTTGAACCGGCAATTACAACAACCTTATCCTGAAATCTCCTAGGCATGTTACCTTCCTTTGTGCTTTTGGCGAAATGGTTTGTGTTAAATTGTGCTCGTGAACTTGTGTGACTGGCAACGAGCGGGCTAACTACGTCTTATGCAGAATCGTTTCCGCATAACACCCCGCCGGGGGTTGTTATACAGAACTTTTTCCGTATAAGCCGCTTTAAGGTTCTCTACATTCGTCACAAAGAGCGGGACACGTCCTCGTGTCTCCGCCCGTAGGGGCAATTCAGGAATCGCCCCTACGAATTCTGCAAACTTTCCGGTTCCACCGGGCGCATTTCAGCCATCAAAGTCTCTGGCGCAATATCCTGTTCGTGGGGCCAAGTGACTGCGCCAAGCAGAATACCCACTTGACGGAAGTATCGCGCGTCCTTGAGTTCGCGCATCACGCCGCGATCCAAATAGGGCTTGAGATCGAAGATCCCCTTGCGTCCGTTCACCAGTTCCACGTAAATTCGATAATCGGAAAGCGGTTTGACAAACTTTGCATCCCAGTCCATACCCACCTCACAACGGAACACTATCGCTTGTCATCACTCCGCGTCGGGGCGAGTCCTTCGACTTGACTCAGGATGCCCGCCCCAACGCGTTACATTTTACTCCGCCGCGACCGGCATTCCGTACAACGCGTTCACGCGTTCTTCCAGCGGCTGCTTCAACAGTTCGCGCATCCGCCAATCGCCGGACTTGCCGAACTTCGCCGGATCGTACGCCGGCAGTTTGAGCGCGGCGCGTTTCGCGTCAATGTGCGCGAGCGAACGCCGGACGATTTCCATCGGGTCGGGCACGAATTCCATTTTGCCGCCGACGATCTTTTCCCAGCCCTCGCTCATAATCTTCGTCACTTCGTCGCTGTTCTCGACCGGCGAGTTGACGCCGAACAAGACGTAGACGCCCGACGCGGCAAAGTACGCGCCAATCGCCAACGCTTTTTCGCTCATCCACTCCGGCGCGATGCCGACGCCGGGAATATCGCTGATGTCGTCACCGAGTCCGCCTTCGCTCGCCATTTCGGTCAGCACGGTGAGGATGCGCGTGTTGTCCACGCACGAGCCCATATGCAAGACCGGCGGAATGCCGATCGCTTCGCACACTTCGCGCAAACCGGGGCCCGCGTACTCCATCGCCGCTTCGCCGACGAGCAAACCGTACTTGGCATTCGCGAGCGCGCCGCAACCGGTCTGCACGACGAGAACGTCGTTCTTTAGAAATTCTTTGACGATGTCGAAATGCGCTTGATCGTGCGTCACGCGCGGGTTGTTGCAGCCGACGACGCCCGCGACGCCGCGCAGGCGACCGGTCATCACCGCGTCGTTCAACGGACGGAACGAACCGCGCAACACGCCGCCCATCATATATCGAATGTACTCGTGCGAAAAACCGGGCACGAGATCGGAGAGGTGCGTCGGGATTTCGGTCTGCTTGCGATTCGGGTAATTCTCGATCGCGACGCGCACGATTTGGCGCGCGATGTCGAGCGCGTGATGCTCGTCGAATTCCATATGCGTCGCGCCGCTGATCATCACTTTCGGCGAAGTCGTGATGAGTTTGGTATGGAATTTCGTGGAGAGATCGCTGAGCGATTGCATAATGCACTGCACATCCACGACCATCGCTTCGACCGCGCCGGTGATGATCGCGAGTTCCTGGTTCAGGTCGTTCCCCGCGCTCGGAACACCTTGGCGCATCAACGTTTCGTTCGCGGTACAGCAGACGCCGCAAAGGGCGACGCCCTTGGCGCCTTTCGATTTCGCGAGTTCGATCAGTTCCGGTTCGTTCACGACGCGCACGATCATTTCCGAAAGCGTCGGCTCGTGTCCGTGAATGACGATGTTCACCTCGTCGCTCTTCAACACGCCGAGATTCACTTTCGTCACGAGCGGCGACGGCGTGCCGAACAAAATGTCGGAGAGATCGGTCGCCATCATCGAGCCGCCCCAGCCGTCCGCGAGCGCGGTGCGAAGCGAGCCGAGCATCAAATGATCGGCGTCCTGGTCGTCGCCCATATGCGTGCGATGGAGCGTGTCCACCACTTCGCGATCCACGCCGCGCGGCAGGATGCCGAGTTGCGCCCAAATTTCTTGGCGCTTCTTCGGCGCGCGCTTGGTGTAGGTGAGTGTGCCTTTTTGCCGCGCCATATCGCCGATGGCGAGCGCGGCAATTTCCCCGGCGATCTGCTCCGGCTTTTTGCCGTCGGTCTTGACGCCGAAATATCCGGCGACCGTATTGAGTTTGGCAAGGTCGCGCAGTTCGTACCCTTGCGACGCGCCCTCCGCGACGGCTTGCAACGTGAAGATCAGATCGCGTCCGTGATCGCTGTGCGCGGCGGTTCCGGCGGCGATGTGGCGCGCCATATTGCGCGCGGCAACCGTCGCGCGCGTCGCGCCGCAGACGCCGACCGGATCGGGATTCGATTTCGTCGGCACGAGGCGGCACGGTCCCATATTGCAAATCTGACAGCACGCGCCTTCCGCGCCAATCGGGCAGGCGGGCATTTTGGCGGCGCGACTGAAGACCGTCGAATATCCCAACTCCTCCGCGCGTTTGATCATTTCAATCGCGGCGGGGTCAATCGTTTGTACTTTGGGTGCGGCTTCTCTAGCCATATGTGTTCCTCCTTATGATGTAGTCAATCAGTGATTAGTCAACTAGTCAATTGGTGACTAGTCACTAGTTGACCAATCACTAATTGACTAGTATTTACGAAATTCGCCGGACAATTGCAAATCTACCAAGTTCGTCGTCGTGATGCGTTGACCTTGTTTATCCCACGCGGGATCGGGCGTCGCATACGGCGATTCGGCGACGAATTGCTCTTCGCCGGGCGCGTACCCCGCGTCCGTCAACGCTTTGACGAGCGCGGCTTGCGACGTTTTGCCCGCGTCGAATTCGATCAGCACTTGTTTGAACGCGCTGCTGGCAAGAACATTCTCCACGCCCGAGAGCGGCGCGAGCAGGCGTTTGACGGCGATGACGTGATGATCCGCCCACACAGCGGGAATAGTGAGTGTGATTTGTTCCATTGTGATCCTCTCTCCTTATCAAATCAATTTTCGATTTTCGATTTCAGATTTTCGATTGGAGAGCTCGCCGTTGTCATTTCGAGACGCTGCGCGCATACCGCCGCGCGCGCAAAGCGTGTTCGCAATCAGAAACTGTGCGCGCTTGTTCGTAGTGGGCGATTCATCGCCGCTCCGTGCGCTGAAGCGCATACTACGAACGCCAAGTTTCTGGGTAGCGGAGCGACGCGAAGCGTCTCCGGTTGCGGAATCGAGATTTCTCATCGCGAAAACCGCTCCTCGAAATGACACACGCAATCTGCAATCGAAAATCGAAAATTACAAATTACTTTTTCTCTTCCACAAATCCTTCCGGTTTAAAGTACTGTACCTCGCGGTACGGTCGAATCGCGTCTGCCATCGCATCGCGCGCGAGGTTGCCGCTGACGTGCAAGAGCGTGTCGCTGTAATCGTTGTCCACGCCCATCGAAGCGAGACAGGGGTAGTGATGATGCAACATCCCGGCTTCGTACTCCGCGTCGTCAATTTTCTTGCCGACGATGTTTTCCGCGACGTAGCGCATCACGCCGCATGGCGTATCGCGCTCGACGGTGACGCTCGCAATCGTCTTCGATTCCGGATCCACCGTCGCGGTGACGCGCGGCTTGCCAAAGTGATGCGCGAATTCGGAAATGAACGGATCGCTGTACGCGACGCGCTGTCCGCGCAAACTGTAACTCGTTTCCGTGAGCGAACAAAGTGGTTTGGGAAAAACGCTGACGACGCCAACATCTTTGAGCCAGCCGCGCAGTTGATTCATCAGCCCCTTGGGCAGCCACTCCACGCGGTCAACCGGCGCGATCAGCGATCGTGCGCCGGTCATTGCGCAGAGGTCGGGCAAGAGTTCCGCGATCCCCGGATGCTCGCCGAGCGCGAGAATCAGATCGGCGGGCGGCAACTGCTTGGGCAAAAAGTCGGCTGGGTCGTCAATGACGATCGGGAAAAACGCGGGCGCGGTCCACTCGTGCACCTCCCAATCTTTCGGACCGTGCGCGCGAATGATGCGGGCTTTGCGTCGCCCGTATTCGCCGGAAACAACAGCGAGTAATTTCACAATGAGCCAATTTTCCAATGAGCCAATGAGCCAAATGCTTTGGTAAATTGGCTCATTGGCTCATTGGTTCATTTCGTTTAGAACAACCCCACAACCTTGCCCGTCTTCAAATCCAAATCCACATCGTAAAACACCGGACGCGTGGGGAGACCTGGCATCGTGCGCATCGCGCCGCAGAGCGGATAGAGAAAGCCCGCGCCGACGGACGCGCGAATATCGCGCACCGGCAGACGCCAACCGGTCGGACGCCCCTTGAGCGTGGCGTCGTGCGACAACGACAGGTGCGTCTTCGCCATATTGATCGGCAGTTTGTCGAAGCCGAGCCGCGTGTACAGTTCGATCTTCTTTTCGGCTTCGGGCATATAATCCACGCCATCCGCGCCGTACACTTTTTTCGCGATGATTTCGATCTTTTCCTTGATGGACCAATCGAGCGGGTAGAGGAATTCAAAGTGACTCTTTTGCTTTGCCGCATCCATCACCGCTTCGCCCAGTTCAATCGCGCCCTTGCCGCCGTTCATCCAGTGTGTACACGCCACCGCGACCGATCCGGCTTCTTCGGTCAGCCGCTTGACGAGTTTGACTTCGTCCTTCGTATCGTACTTGAACGAGTTGATCGCGACGACGACCGGCACGCCGAACAGTTTTGCGTTCTCGATGTGCTTGAGCAGATTGCCCATTCCTTTTTCGAGGAGCGCGAGATTTTCTTCGGTGTACGCTTTGTCGAGCGGGCGCCCGGCGACAACCCTGGGTCCGCCGCCGTGCATCTTGAGCGCGCGAATCGTCGCGACGATGACGACGGCGTTGGGAATCAAGCCCGAGTAGCGGCACTTGATGTCCATAAATTTTTCCATGCCGATGTCCGCGCCAAAGCCGGATTCCGTGACGACGTAATCGCCGAGTTTGAGCGCGATCTGATCCGCGACAATCGAGTTGTTGCCGTGCGCGATGTTCGCAAACGGTCCCGCGTGCACAAACGCCGGAGTGCCTTCGAGTGTCTGCATCAGGTTCGGCATCAACGCGTCTTTCATCAAGACGGTCATCGCACCGGCGACACCCAAATCTTCAGCCGTAATCGGATCGCCGGCTTTGCTCGTGCCGATGACGATGCGTCCGAGTCGGTCGCGCAAATCTTCCAAGCCAGTCGTCAGCGCGAGGATCGCCATAATTTCGGATGCGACGGCGATGTCATAGCCGGTGAGGCGTTCGAGACCTTTGCCTTTTTCGTCGTCGCCAAGGTTGATCTGGATGCGGCGCAAGTGGCGGTCGTTGATGTCCACGACGCGCTGCCATTGGATCGCCGCCGGATCAATATCGAGCCGGAAGAGGCGGCGTTTTTCTTCGAGCGTCAAGTCTTTGAATTCTTTCTTGATGCCCAGTTTCGCCATCCGCTTGCGAATCGTCGGCGCGATGTAGCCGTCCGGGCAGTACGCCTGCGCGAGTTTGGCGTCGTCTGGGTTTTCCATCTCGTGGAGAATCCGCGAGTCAATCGCCGCGGCGAGGAGATTGTTCGCCGCGCTGACCGCGTGAATGTCGCCGGTGAGATGGAGATTGAAATCTTCCATCGGGACGACTTGGGAATAGCCGCCGCCTGCCGCGCCACCCTTGATCCCGAACGTGGGACCCATCGAGGGTTGGCGGATGCAGGTGATGACGTTCTGTTTCAAATGCGCGCCGAGCGCTTGGGAGAGACCGCAGGTTGTGGTGGTTTTGCCTTCGCCGAGGGGAGTCGGCGTGATCGCGGTCACGTCAATGTACTTGCCGTTCTTGCGTTTTTTGAGGCGGTCGCGCACGTCGAGGTGAACCTTCGCCTTGTAGGGACCGAAGAGTTCCAGTTCTTTTTCTTTCAACCCGATTTCTTCCGCGACTTGAAGAATCGGTTTCAGCTTGCAGGCTTGCGCGATTTCAATGTCGCTGGGCACGGGGTGCTTGATCTTGATTGCCATCGTTGGCTCCTCCTTCCAGGATGCGTCATTGCGATTTGAGATCTGGAGATCAGAAAATCTCCAATGTCAAGATAACAAAGCGCGGTCAAAATCCAGTCAAAATGCAGTTTAACTATAGTACGATTCCTTGTCAAGAAACGAGAATGGCGAATCCGGACCGTCCGGATTCGCCATCTGAGGCGCGCACAGGTTCTTAATCGGTTACGATTCGGTTACGAACTTTGACCGCGCGCGATTTACTTGCGGAGATCCGCCAACCGCTCTTCGACGGCTTGGACTTCGGTCTTCAATTCCGCCAGATACTTTTCCAGTCCGGCAATCTGTTCGGCTTTGGTCTGGTAGCGGCGCTGGAATTTGCCGTGTCCACAACCACAGTCACAACCGCAACCGCAATTGCAGTCACAGCCGCAGCCGCCGTCGCAGCCGCCGTGTCCCTCGCCGCAGCCACAACTGCCCTGTCCGTGCTTTTCGTCGCAACTCATTTTCGCTTCTCCTTTTTTCGTTTGGTTGGCGATGGCGCAGGCGCGCGTGTGAGCGACGCGTACTCGGCGAGAAAATGTTCCAGTTGGTCGCGCGTCTTGCGGATGTCCGCGCTCCACCATTCCAGGTACTCGCGTCCGGCGGACGTGAGCTGGTAGACGCGGCGCGCCGGTCCGCGCGCGGGCGTGTCCCACGTCGAATTCACCAAGCCCGCTTCCTCGAATTGGCGGAGCGTGCGGTACAACATTCCCGGATCGGCAAGGTTCTCCAGCCCGGCAGTCGAACGCAGCGCGTCCATCAGATCGTAACCGTGCGTGGCTTGCTGCGCCAACAGCAACAGCAAGCGCGGCTGGATAAAGCCCCGCACCTGACAACCACACCGACAGTTTCGCTTTGGTTCGCGTCGTTTGCCACACATCGCGTTTGTGCCATCTCCAACTATATGATTTGTTCATATAATAAGCGAAAACATCTAGATTGTCAAATTCGCCGCCGTTTGAAAACGACGGCTCAAAGAAGAAAACGACGGCTCAAAGACGTGGAAACTCGATAAATCGAGTTGGCGCTAATCGGTTTCTAACCGATTTCCACCTGATCAGACGCCGAATTCCATTCGGCGGCATTCGCGCCCCCAAGATATGGCGTTTCATCGCGCCGCGCCCGCCAAGCGTTCAATCGCGCGCATCCACGCGTCGCCTTCCGCGCCAAAACCTTCCGCCATAAAACGATAATCGTTCTTACGAATGAACTCGTCCAACTCGGCGACCAAGCGCGCGTTGATCTCGATTTGCATTTCGATCAGCGCGTCGAGCGTTTCGACGCGCGCTGCCGCGTCACACGCTTGCGCGAAATGCGGACGACACAAGCCAGCCGATGCCCGGAACTTGGCGCAGAAATCGCCTTCCGCCAGCGACTCGATCAGCACTTTGAGATCGCGCTGTTCGATTTCATTCTCGCGCTCACACACCAAACATTTTTCTTTCGCGCGGTTCGCGTGCGCGGCGTGGTGGACAAATTTAGAAATTTGTCCTACGCCGCGCCCCCTTGGTTTTTGTACCTGTTCGAGCTGCGCCTGCCACTGGTTGAGCGCATCGCGATTCAGAAACGCCATCCCCAACGCGCTCCCGTGCACTGCGCGCATCTGCCACGCGTGGCGATGGCAAAAGCCAAGCGCTTGCGCCGCGCGGCGTCGAATGCCCGGATCGTTGACGCTTTCGTACAGCAGTCCATCCACAAAACGCGCGATCGCTTTTTGGGTCAGACGGCAGATCGCGCAACCTTCCTGAGATAACGCGTGTTCCAAATCCCAACGCGTGGAATCGCGTGAGTGCATCTTGCTCCTTGAAAAATACAAGCCGCCACGGAAAATCCGTAGCGGCTATCAGTCGGCAAGCCGACGGTTGTTGCGAGCCACATCGCAATATGCGATTGAGTTGACTGCATTATAGTTAAATCGTTCGTCTAGTCAAACCAGCCGTAGTTTGAAAGCGTCCAATTTCATTCTCGCGTTCGCACGCCAGGCATTTTGCTTTCGCGCGATTCGCGTGCGCGGCGTGGTGGACAAATTTAGAAATTTGTCCTACGCCGCGCCTGCGCGGTTGGCGCGGCTGAGCCGTTGCGCGAAATGTTGAATGAAAAAGATCGCCGCGCGTTTGACGACGAAGCCAGCGCGCTGCGCGCGCACCTCGGCGACGCGGCGTTTGAAACCGCGCGGGCAGAAGGACGCGCGATGACGTTGGAACAAGCGATGGAGTACACGCTGGAGCAGTCATAGACCTTCGAGGTCTCCAAGACCTCGAAGGTCTCTTGAACCGCATCACTCCTCCGCGTCCGCGTCCTCTTCCTCGTCCTCCTCCAAATCTAAATCCTCCTCATCCACATCTTCCAGCGCGCGGTCTTCCGCCGATTCTGTTTCCACCGTTTCATCGGCTAGCCCCGCGACCACGCGTTCTTCTTCCGCAACAAGGTCAGCGCGCGGCGCAAACGTTTCTTCGGCATCTTCTTCCGCTTCCGCCCTGCCGTTCCGCGCGACGAGCAGTTCTTCAAATTCTTCCGCCTCGGCGAGTTCTTCATCCTCCAGCCGAATCTCTTCGTCCAAGCGATGCCCGCGCCGTCCCGCCGTCCCGCGCGCATCGTCCAGGTTTGCCATCTTGCGCGCGCGAAAACCGGTCCCCGCCGGAATCAATTTGCCGATGATCACGTTTTCCTTCAAGCCGTACAAATCATCGCGCCGCCCGGCAATCGCCGCTTCCGACAGCACGTTGATCGTGTGCTGAAAACTGGACGCGCTCAAGAACGATTCGGTGTTGAGCGACGCTTTCGTCACGCCGAGCAAAACCGGTTGCCCGGTTGCCGCGACGCCGCCGCGCGCGGTGACCTGGGTGTTGACATCTTCGAACGCCAAACGATCCACCAACTGGCCCGGCAGCAAATCCGTATCGCCGGTGGATTTCACGCGCACCATCCGAAACATCTGTCGCAAAATCATTTCGATGTGTTTGTCGTGAATGTTGACGCCTTGCGAACGATAAACCGTTTGCACTTGTTCGAGCAAATACATCTGCGCGGCTTCGCGTCCCAGGATCGCGAGCAGGCGATGCGGATTGAGCGCGCCTTCGGTCAGTTGATCGCCCGCGCGAACTTTTTGTCCCTCCTCGACGCGCAGACGCGCAATCGCAGGCAAATCGTACGCGCGTTCTTCTTTCTGATGATACCGGATGACGACTTGACCGTTCTCGCGGATCACTTCGCCGCCCTTTGCCGCGACGATTGCGTTTTTGCCGACGCGCGCGATCACCGCGCCATCTTCGATCTTTTCGCCGTCCTTCACGACGATTTTGGCGCGCGCCGGAATGTCGTACGGCTCGCGTTGCGCGCGATTCGAAACGACCTTGAGCACGCGCTGTCCATCGGCGTTGACCACGCGCACGACGCCGTCGCTCTCCGCGAGCAGCGCTTCGCCTTTCGGATCGCGCGCTTCGAATACTTCTTCGACGCGCGGCAGCCCGTGCGTAATGTCTTCCACCCCGGCGACGCCGCCGGTGTGAAACGTGCGCAGCGTCAACTGCGTCCCCGGCTCGCCGATACTTTGCGCCGCGATGATTCCCACGGCTTCGCCTTTCCGGATCAAATCGCCGCGCGCGAGATCGCGCCCGTAACATTTGGCGCACAAACCGTGTCGCGCCTGGCACGTCAGCGGACTTCGCATGTGCGCCGCGCGTATTTTCGCGCGCTCTACGTTTTCCCACGCGTCTTCGGAAATCAATTCGCCCGCCGGAACGATCACCGCGCCGGTCTTGGGATGTTCGATGGCAGACGCTGCCACGCGTCCGATGACGCGCTCGGCAAAAGTTTCGCCCGTGCGCGCCTTGGTGTCCGCGTCGATCCACAAGCCCGCGCGCGTGCCGCAATCTTCCGCCGTGACGATCACTTCTTGCGCCACATCCACCAGCCGCCGCGTCAAGTATCCGGCGTCCGCCGTTCGCAACGCGGTATCGGCGAGTCCCTTGCGCGCGCCGTGCGTCGAAATGAAATATTCGAGCGCGGTCAGTCCTTCGCGGAAATTCGATTTGATCGGCAGCGCGATGATGCGTCCCGCCGGATCCGCCATCAAGCCGCGCATCCCGGCGAGCTGGCGAATCGGTTGAAAGCCGCCCTTGGTTGCGCCGGAGTTTGCCATCACGCGGATCGGCGACGCTTCGCGCATCGCTTGCGCGACCGCTTCGGTGACGCGTTCCGTCGCCTCCGTCCACAGTTCGACCGTTTTGACGTACTGTTCTTCTTCGGTGATCAAGCCCTGCCGGAATTGTTGTTCCACTTCGGTCACGCGCGCGGCGACGCGATCCAATATCGTTTGCTTTTCGCTCGGCACGGTAATATCGTCAATCGCGATCGTCAAGCCGCTGCGCGTCGCGTACGTAAAACCGATCTCTTTGATGCGATCCACGATCTCGGCGGTGCCTTCGGGACCCAGTTGCGCGTACACCTCCGCGACGAGTTCCTTCAGCCGTTTCTTGTCGAGCGGGTCGTTGACGAAGCGAATGTGCGGCGGCAGAATTTCGTTGAACAAGACGCGTCCAACCGTCGTGTCAATTATTTTGCGCGCGGCGCGTCCGTTTTTCTCGCTGTGCGCCAATTTGATTTTGGCGTGCAGCGCGATATGTCCTAGATCGTACGCCAGCGCGACTTCGTCGGGCGAGGAAAAGAGTTTGCCTTCGCCGCGCGCGCCGGACTTGTCCATCGTCAAGTAAAACACGCCCAGCACCATATCCTTCGTCGGCTCGACAATCGGTTCGCCGGAGGCGGGCTTGAGCAAGTTGTGCGACGCGAGCATCAGTTTGCGCGCTTCGGCTTTTGCCGCGTCGGAGAGCGGCACGTGCACCGCCATTTGATCGCCGTCAAAATCCGCGTTGAACGCCGCGCAGACGAGCGGATGAATTTGGATCGCGCTCCCCTCGACCAGGATCACCTGGAACGCTTGAATGCCCAAGCGGTGCAGCGTCGGCGCGCGATTGAGCAAAACGGGATGATCGCGAATGATTTCTTCCATCACGTCCCACACTTCCGGCGCGCTGCGATCCACCAAGCGTTTCGCGCTTTTGATGTTGTGCGCGTAATTATGCTCGATCAGTTTTTGCATCACGAACGGCTTGAACAATTCGAGCGCCATCGCCTTAGGTAACCCGCACTGGTGCAATTTGAGATGCGGTCCCACGACGATGACCGACCGCCCGGAATAATCCACGCGCTTGCCCAGCAAGTTGCGGCGAAACCGACCTTGTTTCCCCTTGAGCAAATCGGACAGCGATTTCAGTTTGCGCTGACCGTGCGTGGAGACCGCTTTGCCTTTTTGCGAATTGTCAATCAGCGCATCCACCGCTTCTTGCAACATCCGCTTTTCGTTGTTGACGATCACTTCCGGCGCGCCGAGTTCGAGCAATCGCTTCAGACGATTGTTGCGGTTGATCACGCGGCGATACAAGTCATTCAAATCGGAGGTGGCGAAACGTCCGCCGTCGAGTTGCACCATCGGGCGCAAGTCCGGCGGAATGACGGGCAAGACCGTGAGGATCATCCACTCGGGGCGATGGCGCGCTTTGCGGAACGCTTCGATCACGCGCAATTGTTTGATCGCCTGTTTGCGAATTTGCTTGGAACGCGTCGCGCGAATCTCGCGCCGCAGATCGCGCGCCGTCACATCCAGATCGATCCGCGCCAACACTTCGCGCACCGCTTCCGCGCCCATCGCCGCTTTGAACACGCTCCCCCATTTTTCGCGCAGGTCGCGGTAGCGCGACTCGTTCAGAAATTCCTTGACCCGGAGGTTTTGCACTTCGGCAATGCGCGGTTCGTAGGCGACTTGGAGCGCGAGAATTTTTTCGTCGCGCTGGGCAGCGCGCGCGGCGATTCCGGTTTCCAGCGCGCGCTGTTTTTGATCGCGTTCGGCTTGGAACAGCAACTTTTTGTCGCGTTGCCTGGCGCGGGTCGCGCGCTCCAGTTCGGCGATGCGCGCTTGGAGCAGCTCGCGCAAGCGTCGTTTGTGTTTCGGCGCGATCGCCTCGCCTTCCGCGACGATCACGTCGTTCGTCGGCTCGAACACGATCGCTTTGCGAACTTCGCGCCCGGTCTCGTCGAGTTTGCGTTCCACCGCTTTGCCCGCGCCGATTACTTCGTCGGTCGCCGCGTTCAGTTGCTCTTCCAATTTCGCCAGCGCGGCGTGCGTCTTTTGGTCGAGTTTCTCCATCGCGTCTTCGAATTCCAGTTGCGCGGCGGCGATCTGGGACTGGATCGTCCTGGTCTCGCGCGCCAGCTTGTGCTCGCGTTCTTCCTCCAGGCGATGCAGCGCGCGTTGACGCGCGCTTTCGTCCACGTCCGTGATGATGTATTGCGCGAAATACAACACGCGATCCAAATTGCGCCGCGTCACATCCAGCAACAAACTGACGTACGACGGCACGCGGCGCGTGTACCACACGTGCGCCACCGGCGTCGCCAGTTCGATGTGCCCCATTCGTTCGCGGCGGACACGCGCGGGCGCGATGTCCACGCCGCACTTGTCGCACGTATAGCCCTTGTAGCGTTGTTTCTTGTACTTGCCGCAGTAACACTCCCAATCGCGCGTCGGTCCAAAGATGCGCTCGTCGAACAAGCCGTCGCGTTCGGGGCGCAGGCGGCGATAGTTGTACGTTTCGGGTTTCAGCACTTCGCCATACGACCACGCGCGAATTTGTTCCGGCGACGCCAAACTGACGCGCACCGCGCTCAGGTCTCGGATTTCCATTCTGCCTCCCAAAACAAAACACGCGCGCCGCGGCACGCCGAGCGTGGGGCGTGGAGCGTGTTCCGTTGTTTGGGTCTCTTGAACGAGCGGGTTTGAAAACGAGGAACGATCGTGGAGAAAAGCGCCGGGCGCACGGAAGCGGCGCGAATCGCGCGGCGCGAGATCGAATGTCCGGGGATACGAACGATGGGGGTTTGCGACGTCCGCAAATCGGCTCCCGTCGCTTGCCGTGGCTGGACGATCACTTGACCGCCAAGTGGCAAAGCGTCTCGGGTGTATTCTATCCAACGATACCGAATTGTCAAATCCGGTTGGATAAGAACGATCAAACAGCCCAAGATGCCAAAATCGCCAAACCAAACCTTGAGCGCGTTTGGCACATTTGCCTTGTCTTTGACGGATTTCCCTGCTTGGGATATAATAAAAACTGTGGTGAGTTCGAGAGAATCAGACCTATGAGCGGCAAGATCAGCCCTGCCAGTTTTCAAGTATGGCTAGTCAAGCGGTTAAATTGCAAGTGGCTGTATATTGGGCTGGGAATCAAGCGCTGGCTGGTCTTGCTTTTTGTCGGGGTCGCGGCGCTGGCGTTGGGTATTCTCTGCATCCTGATCGATTTGTATCCGACCGCGCGCCTGCCAGAATATTTCTATTCTCTCACCCTTCGTCTGCTCGACCGTGATGTGCGCGGTCTTTTCCTCTGCGTAGTCGGCGTTGTGATGATTCTGATCGCCGTCGCTCGATTGAGCAAGTCGCTCACCTCCGCGCTTGCGCCGGAAGATACGGATCTAGTCGAAGTGCTGTATCGCAAACGCGCGCGTAAAAAGGGTCCGAAGATCGTCGCGCTGGGCGGCGGCACCGGACTCTCGACCCTGTTGCGCGGCTTGAAGGAACACGCCGCGCAACTGACCGCGATCGTGACGGTGGCGGACGACGGCGGCAGTTCCGGTCGCTTGCGACGCGAATTGGGCGTACTGCCGCCCGGCGATTTCCGGCAGTGCATCGCCGCGCTGGCGGATTCCGAACCGCTGATGACTTCACTGTTGCAGTACCGTTTCGGCAGCGGCTCTGGGTTGGAGGGGCACTCGTTCGGCAATCTGTTGATTGTCGCGATGGCGGGGATCACCGGCAGTTTCGAGCGCGCGTTGCGCGAATCGTCGCGCGTGCTTGCCGTGCGCGGACAAATTCTGCCTTCGACGCTGCGCCACGTGACGCTGTGCGCGGAGACGCGCACGCCGGAACTGGAGCGCGTCGCGGGCGAATCGGAAATCACGCGGCGCGGCGCGCGGATCGTGCGCGTGTACCTGGAACCGGAAAACACGCCCGCGTATCCGGACGCGGTGCGCGCGCTGCTCGACGCGGACTTGATCATCGCGGGTCCCGGCAGTTTGTACACCAGCATCCTGCCCAACTTGCTGGTGCCGGACATTCAAAACGCGCTGCGCGCAGCCACGGCGAAAAAAATCTACGTCTGCAACATCGCTACCCAACCGGGCGAGACGGACGATTTTTCGGTCGAGGATCATTTCGCCGCGCTGGAACAGCACGTCGGCGCGGGCATCTTCACGCACATCTTGGCAAACGACAACTATCGCGTGAATTTCCCGGACGCGTCGCCCAGCCAACTGGTCAAGCCGCGCACTGGCGCGCCGCGCGATCGCGCGATCATTTTCGCCGACTTGGTGGACGAGACCAAGTCGTGGCGGCACGATCCGAAAAAGTTGGCTCAAGTTATTTTGAATTGGCACGAGACACGGAACACGTGACACAACGGCGTGATCCGCCATCCGTGAAAACAAACAACGCACATAGGAGGATTTTCCAATGGCAATCAAAGTAGGCATCAATGGGTTTGGTCGTATCGGGCGTTTGGCGCTCCGCACGATCAAAGAACGAACCGCCGGCAAGGTCGAAGTGGTCGCGATCAACGATCTGTTCGACGCGGCGACGAACGCGCACTTGTTCAAGTACGATTCGACGTACGGCGCGTACGCCGGCACCGTCGAAGCGAAAGACGGCAACCTGGTTGTGGACGGCAAGACGATCAAGGTCTTTGCCGAAAAAGATTTGAACGCGATCAAGTGGGGCGAGCAGGGTGTTGACATCGTCGTCGAAGCGACGGGGTTGTTCGCCGACGCGACGAAATCACGCGGTCACATCACTTCCGGCGGCGCGAAAAAAGTGATCATTGCCGCGCCCGGCAAAAACGAAGACCTCACGATCGTCTTGGGCGTGAACAGCGACAAGTACGATCCGGCGAAGCATCACGTCGTTTCGAACGCGTCTTGCACGACGAACGGTCTCGCGCCGGTCGCCAAAGTGTTGAACGACAAGTTCGGGATCGAAAAAGGTTTGCTGACGACGGTGCATGCGTACACCAACTCACAAAAATTGCAAGATGTCGGCGCGAAAGATTTGCGCGACGCGCGCGCCGCCGCGCAAAACATCGTCCCGTCGGAAACCGGCGCGGCAAAAGCAGTCGGGCTGGTGATTCCGGAACTCAAAGGCAAATTCGGCGGGATGGCGTTCCGCGTTCCCACGCCGACCGTTTCGGTGGTGGACTTTGTCGCGATCTTGAACAAGGAAACGTCGAAGGACGACATTCGCGCGGCGATGCTCGAATACGCGAACGGAGCGATGAAGGGCATTCTCGGCGTCACCGACGAATTGCTCGTCTCGACCGATCTGCGCGGCACCACACTCTCGTCCGTCTTCAGCGCGCCGGATACCATCGTGTTGGGCAATCTGGTCAAAGTGCTGGCGTGGTACGATAACGAGTGGGGCTACGCGTGCCGCATCGCGGATCTCGCGTTGATGATGGGAAGCAAGCTGTAAGCAGTGGACAGTGAACAGTGGGCAGTATTCAGTATTCAGTATTCAGTGTTCAGTCACTGGATACTGGATACTGAACACTGAATACTGGATGTGGCTATGAACAAAAAAACCGTCAAAGATATCAACCTTAAAGGCAAACGCGTCTTGATGCGCGTAGATTTCAACGTGCCGATGGACAAGGGTGTGGTGACTGACGACAAGCGCATCCGCGCCGCGCTGCCGACGATTCAGTACGTGCTGGAACAAGGCGCGGCGTTGATCGTGATGAGCCACCTGGGTCGCCCGAAAGGCGCGGGCTTTGAAGCCGAGTTCAGTTTGAAACCTGCCGCCGAAGTGTTGGGCAAACTGCTCAACCAGCCAGTCCAGATCGCGCCCGATTGCATCGGACCCGAAGTTGAAGCGCTGGCAAAGTCGCTGAAGCCCGGCGAAGTGCTGATGCTGGAAAACGTGCGTTTCCACAAAGAAGAAGAGAAGAACGATCCTGGGTTCGCCAAGCAACTTGCCGCGCTCGGCGAAATCTACGTGAACGACGCGTTCGGCTCGGCGCACCGCGCGCACGCGAGTACCGAAGGCGTGGCGAAGTTTCTCCCCGCCGTCTCCGGCTTTTTGATGGAGCAGGAATTAGAGTACCTGGGTCGCGCGACGCTGAATCCTGCACGGCCGTACATCGCGATTCTGGGCGGCGCGAAGATCAGCGACAAGATCGCGGTGATCGAAAACTTGTTGACCAAGTGCGACAAGTTGATCATCGGCGGCGGAATGGCGAATACGTTCCTCGCGGCAAAGGGTTACGCGATGCAAGACAGTCTCGTCGAGCCCGGCGCGATTGAGACCGCGAAGAAAATCATCGCGAACGCCGGCGGCAAACTCCTCTTGCCGATTGACGCGGTGATCGCGGACAAGTTCGAAGCCGAAGCCGCGAACAAGGTCGTGGACGCGGACAAAGTTCCGGCGGGCTGGCGCATTATGGACATTGGTCCCCAATCGGTTGTGCTATTCAGCGACGCGCTCAAAGGCGCGAAACTCGTCGTGTGGAACGGACCGATGGGCGTGTTCGAAATGCCAAAGTTCGCCGAAGGCACATTCGCGATCGCGAAAGTGTTGGCGGCATCCGGCGCGACGACTGTGATCGGCGGCGGCGACAGCGCGAGCGCGGTGAAAAAAGCCGGAGTCGCGAAACAAATGACGCACGTCTCGACCGGCGGCGGCGCGTCGCTCGAATTTTTGGAAGGCAAGGTTCTGCCGGGCGTTGCGGCGTTGAATGACAAGTAAACGCAAGTAGACAGTCAACAGTAGACAGTAGACAGATAGACCTTCGCGATTTCCAAAACGCGAAGGTCTTTTTTTGACGGGGTGTGGTATAATAGTGGCAGGGAAAGAGAGGTATGCAATGATCGTTCGAACGTTGCCTGAACCAACTGTCAACGTGGTCATGTCGCCGGTGACAGCCGCTGAATTGGAACGGATGCCGCAACCCGACGCGCATGTTGAACTCGTGAAAGGAGAAATCGTCACGATGTCACCCTCAGGACACGAACACGGAGAAATCGCTCTGGCGATTGGATCGTTGTTGCGCGAGTTTGTCCGGAAGCACAAACTCGGCAAAGCCTATGCCGCCGAAACCGGTTTCATTCTTTCGCGCAATCCTGACACGGTGCGCGCGCCGGACGCCGCGTTCGTCACGGCGGCGCGCGCGGCGCAACAGACGCGGCGGCAAGGTTTCTTCGATGGCGCGCCGGATCTCGCAGTCGAAGTCGTGTCGCCTGAAGACACGGTAGACGAGATTGATACCAAGGTGCTCGAGTATCTGCACGCCGGGACGAAGTTGGTGTGGGTCGTTCATCCGCGCACGCAAACGATCACCATCTATCGCTCGCTCGATCAAGTGCGCGTGTTGACGGCGAACGATACGTTGGACGGAAACGATGTGTTACCTGGGTTCGCGCGCGCGGCGCGCGAGATTTTTGAATAGAGACAAGACCTGGAAGATTTCCAAAACCTTCCAGGTCTTTTTTATTTCAGCGCCACGCTCACCGTTCGTTCCCCGCGCACCGTCACCATTCCGGCGCGTCCGCCGCGCGCGCGTTGCACCTGCTTGCGCGGCGCGACGATCACATCTACACGCGTCTCGCCGCGCGCGGCGGAGTAGCGCGCCGCCAACCCCGCCGCTTCCTCGATCGTGGATTCCGAAATCGCGCGTCCGGCGCGGACGATGACGACGTGCGCGCCCGCGACATTCCGCGCGTGCAACCACACATCATCCGATTTCGCGCGCCGAAACGTGACCTCCTCATTTTGCCGCGCGTTCTTGCCAACCAGGATCGCAAATCCTTCGCGCGAGGTGAATTCGCGCGGCACGCTGGGCGCGGTTTTCACGCGTTGCTTGGCGACGGCGATCAATCCGGCGTCGCGCGCGGCGGCGATCACCGCGTCGATTTCCGCGCGACTCTCCGCCAGCTCGAGATCGGTCAACGTCTGCTCCGCGTATTCCACTTCGACGTTCGCGGCGGCGAGCAACGCCGGTACGCGCGCCCGCGCGTCTTTTTGCCGGTGATACTCTTTGAAAAATTTCTGCGCGTTCTCCACAGCGGACAAGTTCGGATTCAACGCAATCTCTAATCCCGAATCTCCGATCTCGATTTTCAAAATTCCTTGCCCTCGCGCGATCGCGTGCGCGTGCGCCAAGATCGTCTCGCCGCTGGCGCGCAACCGCTCCACCTCTGCCGCGCTGGGCAACGCGTCCGCGAGCGCGTCGCGTTTGCGCGCCAGCCGATCGCGCGCGTCCGCGATTTGCGCGCGCAGCGGTTCTTTCACCGCCGCGTACGATTCCGGCGCGCCGTAGAATGATTCGATGGCGGCGCTGATAGATGGGAAAATTTGGTGATGCGGTGAGTGGGTGATGGGGTACGGCGCGAACGCCGCGGGCTCGTCGTCTTCGAACGCGACGCACGGTTGCCAGGGCGCGCGCGTCAGCGCGTGGAACGTCGCGACGATGTCCACCGCGCGCCGCGGATCGTTGGGCGCGTCACACTCGCCGGTGACGCGGAACGCGATTTCGCGCGCGAGCAGCGGACTGACTCCGGCAATCGAACCGACGAGCGTGTGGCGCAGCAGCGCGCGCGGATTCGCGGCGAGAATGCGCGCCAGATCGGACGGATCGAGATTGCCGGGATGAATTTTCGCTTGCGGCGGCGGCGGCGCGTAGACGTGGCGCGGCAACACAACGCGCGCGCGATTGATCGTCGCGTCCACGCGCTTGAGCGCGTCGAGCACGACGCCGTCCGCGTCGAGCAAAACGAGGTTCGCGTACTTGCCAATCGTTTCGACGACGAGCGTGGTGATCCCTTCGCGCGCGTGATCGAATCGGAGTTGGAGGACGCGTTCGTGCTGCAGCGGCGTGATCGCGTCCAGCAACGCGTTCTCGACGCGCTTGCGGAGCAAGAGCAACAACGGCGACGGCGGCAGTCCGCGCGCGCGCAATTTCTGCGCAACGAGATGGACGCGCGCGTCTTGAGGATGCGCGGTGAGGTAGAGATAGCGCCGCGTGTGCTGCGCGTAAATTTCCACGCCGAACGCGTGCGCGTCGAGTTGCGCAATATCTTGGACGCGCCCGCGCAAGATTTTTTCGTTCAGTTCAGCCGCAACGGCGGCAAGTGTGATCGCGTCAAACATTTAGGTTGAGCTTCAAGGAGTCCCGCCCCAAGCGTCGCCGGTTCGTCGCTAGTCGCCTGGTCGGTTAGTCGCATCGTCGCGGCGGGTTGCGCGCGACGAGTTGACCACGTGACCGAGTGACTAGGTGACGATCGGTTACCACAGGGGGCGGGACGGTTTTTATTCGACTGGGCGACCTCGCGCGCGCCGCAGTCAGGACAGGGTCTGGACTTTCCCCCAGGGCGCCGCGGCTGCCATCCAGCGTAGCAGATGGACAGCATTTCTGGCGGTCCTTACGCCACCTGCTGGGATAGTACTCGACGCCACCACCACCCGCACACCGTTGTCGTTGTTGTCGTTGTTGCGGTTGTTGTTGTTGCGAGCGCGCACACCGGCGGTTTAGACGACCCTGCCCTACAACACAGATTGACTTGCGCCAACCCGAATTGCCAAATTGATCTTGTCATTGCGAGGAGCGGTTTGTGCACCGAAGCAATCCCCAACTGCGATTTGGACGCTTCGCGGCTTCGGCATCCTTCGACTCCGCAGCAAAAACGCTGCTCCGCTCAGGATGCCTCGCAATGACACACGCGAAAAATTTTTCGACGAGGGGGCGCAATGCGCCCCCTCGTGCTCCCCCAGCGCGTCAGAAAAAACAGAAAACAGAAGATCAGAAAACAGAAATCAACTGCGGGGGAAAATCCTCGACGCCACCACCACCCGCACACCGTCGGCGCTGTCGTCGTAGTAGCGGTCGGAGTAGCTGCGAGCGCGCACACCGGCGGATTCTGCTTTAGTCCAGTACGCGCCGCCGCGAAGGTACGCGGCATCAATGTTCTCGTAAAGAGTACTCGTCCACTCCCACGCATTCCCCGCCAAGTCCCAAATCTCGCCGCCATCCTCAGTGATGCGTTTTCCATCGGGATACATCGCGACCGGCGTCGTGCCGCCAATTTCGCTTTCTTTCACATTCGCGCGCGCCAATGTCATTGCGAGGAGCGACCCTGAGCGGAGCGAAGCGGAGTCGAAGGGTTGCGACGAAGCAATCCCCGAATCGGGAGTTGGAGATTGCTTCGCTCCGCTCGCAATGACAGATGGATCCCAGGGATAGCGATTGTTTTCCTCACCGCCCGCCGCGCGCACCCACTCGGCTTCGGTGGGCAAACGAACAAAGGATGAAGGATGAAGGATGAAAGATGAATTCTCTCCCCCTCTCCCGCTCTCCCCGTCTCCCCCTCTCAATCTCTCCGTCAGCCACGCGCAATACGCGCTCGCTTCGTACCACGTCACGCCGATCACCGGATAGCCGGCGCGATGGAAACGCGGATTGTCCCAGTACCTCGGTCGGCGTTCCGCGCCGCCCGCGCGTTTCAGCCAGTCCCACGCTTCGTCTTTCAAGTTTTTCGCGCGTCCGTTTTCATCCACGCCGGATGGGTCGCGCCAGTATTTTTCGTCGGCGTAGCCGCCCGCGTCAATGAATTTTTGGTACTGCGAACAAGTGACCGGATATCTGGCGATCCAGAATTCGGGCAGGTCAGAAACCAGGTTTCTCCGAGAAACCTGGTTTCTCTCTGCGGCAGGGATGTGAACGAACGCGTCCAGATCGTCCGGCAGCCAGCCCAGCGCGTCGAGGATTTCGCCCGCGGCGGCGCGGTCTTTAATCGGCGTTTGGATGGACTGCATCATCGTTCGCAGTTTGGTCACAATCTCGTCGCGCAGCGGCGCGGCAAGCCGGTCGCTCATATCCACCGCCGCTTTGCCCGCCATCAAAAGATGTCCGCGTTGGAGCATTTCGTCCATCAACAACTTGCGGCGCGGGTCGCCCAGTTCCTTCAACGCCAGCGCGAGCAAAATCGTCTCTTCCCACCACGCCTCGCCGATGTGCGCCAACACTTTTTGCGCGAGCGCGGCATCGAGTTCTTTGACGAGTTCGGTCGCGGCGAGGTACTCGCGAAAGTTCGAGTGCGAAAAGTTGTAGAGATTCGGCGCGCCTTCGACGAACAAGCCGCTGCGTTGGTGCGCGATGACGAGAAAACCGCGCGCCCACTGGTCCGGCACATTCTTTTCGCCCTCGCGCTCGCGGAAAAAAGTTCCCAGTTGCGCCAGCGCATCTTGTTCCGTCGTCTCGGCGCGTCCTTGCTGCTGCATCCAGTACGCCAGATGCGCGAGCGCGCGGTGTTTCGCTTCGACGGCTTCGCCGACGTCGCGAAACGCGCGCCCGGTGCCGTCGTCGGTCGCCAGTTGAAACGCTTCCGCCACGTCGTAGCGCGACGTGTCCCAAAAGCCGAGCAAGAGGTCAACGATTTCTTTGAAAATATCGACGCGGCGTTCCGGCAGCGTCGCGCCGCGATATTTCGAGACGAGGACGATCGTCGTGCAAAAAAGCGGATTGCGCGAGAGTTCGTCCACCTTTTCCTTTTGCGGAATTTCTGCGAGCAAGGTCGCCGCGTCGTGACTGGCGCGCGCGGCGTCCCGTTCGAGCGCGCGGCACAATTTGCGAATCAATTCCGCGCGTCCTTCCGGCAGCAAGGGCTGGACCGTGCAAACGATGGGGCGCGGCAGGTACTCCGCCACTTCGTCGTATCCTTTGGGACGTGACGAAAGGACAAAACGATTTTTACGGGGGCGATAGCGATCGATGAATTGTGTGACGTGCTGCGCGACACACGCGCGCAGTTCCGGATCGGACACTTCGTCGAGCGCGTCGAGCAGGACGAGGCACTTGCCATTCTCCAGACGTTGGCGAAAGAAATCCGGCGTGAGCGCGAGCGCGTTCTTGGTGAAATGATCTTGAATGTACGTCAACAACGACATCGGCGCGGGCGCGGGAAATTCTTTGCGATGATTCTTGAGAAACTCGCCAAAGTTGCGGAGCGGGACGAGGATCGGCAAAAGCGGATCGCCTTGCCAATCCAATTTTTCTTTCGCGTCGCCGTTCGCAAACGCGAGCGCAAGATGGCGCAAGAGTGTCGTCTTGCCGGAACCCGGCGCGCCTTTGAGCAAGACGTAATCGTACCGCGGCAAAATGTCGTTGATCGTTTGCGGCTTGAAACCTTCCAGGTCTCCAAGACCTGGAAGGTTTTTGTCAACGCGCCGCCGCGCTTTTTCTTCCGCTTCGGGATCGTGGACTTGAAGCGGGACAAAGACGGCTTCCAGTTCGGCTTCGGTCGTCGCTTCGCGACTGCGCGGGCGCACAAAGAGGAACGAAAGGTAGGTGTGTTTTTCGCGGACGTGCGCGAGGTAATCGTTCAACGCCTGCGCGTGATCGCCCGTCGTCGCAATGCCTTGCGCGGCGGCAAGCGCGGCAAGCCAGGTGTTCGTCGCGTCCTGCTTTTTTGCCGCGCGCAATTCGAGCGCGAATTTCATCAGCGGCTCGTACGCCTTGATCTGCGCGAAACGCAAGCGAAATTCCCAGAGGAACGCGGCGAGCGTGGGACGCGCTTGCTCGTTCAAACCAAAGGCGCGCAAGAGATCGTCCGAAATGCGCGTGGGGCTGGGATCGTCCAGCGTGAGGAGCGCGGCAAGCGTCTGCTTTTGCAAGTTCCTGTCGGTCGCCAGTTTGGCAACGCGCGTGAGGATAGCGTCGGCTTGCGCGTTGGTCACGCCCGGCGATTTGCGGAACGCGTCTTCGGTCGCCTCCAGCGCGCGCCGCAAATCGTTCTCGTGTTGCTTGGCTTGATAGCCGCGCAAAAAATTCGCGGCGAATTGTTCGGCAAGAGTCCTGGTCGCTGTTTTGGCGCCTTCTTCAGCCATCACTCTGCCAACGACTAGCGCTGCTGATGCAAGCGCCGACGCTGCAGGAATCCAATCTAACATCGCGCCTCCAAAGAGACCTTCCAGGTTTCCAAAACCTGGAAGGTCTGTGAGTTTCACGACAACGCGTCGGTATCTTTCGCTTTCCAACTCCCCGCCGCCGCGAGAAATGCATTACGGTCGGCTGTTCTATTCTTGCGATGATGTGGTAGGCGCGCGCGGAATGGCGTAAGTAGAACTAACACCTTGCCGCGCCTTTCCAATGCGACCGGTCTGCGCTCGCGCGTGACGCGTTTCAAGACGCGGGTTGGATTTTCAACCAGTTCGTCCACCGGAATCCGCGCAATGGCTCGATTCATCTTATTTTCTCCTCCGCCACATTATACCATGTTTCGCGTTTCACGCATCACGCCTTTGGCTCATTGGCTCATTGGTCAATTGGCTCATTGTTTCTCATACGGCTGTCCGTCCGCCGCCGGAGGAATCGCGCGTCCGACGAAACCGGTGAGTACGAGAATCGTCAAGACGTACGGCAGCATCTGCGGAATCTGCGACGGGATGTCGGGGCGAAAGATGCTGATCGTCGTCGTGATCGTGTTGCCCAAGCCGAAGATGAGCGCGCCGGCGAGCGCGCCAAACGGCGACCAATTGCCAAAGATCATCGCCGCCAAACCGATAAAGCCCAAGCCGTTCGTCATCTGCGGGTTGAACACGTCCACCGCTTCCAGCGTGAACCACGCGCCCGCAAAACCGGCGAGCGCGCCGCCGAGCAAGACGTTGATGTACCGCACGCGAAAGACGTTGATGCCGAGCGTGTCCGCCGCGCGCGGATTCTCGCCGACCGCGCGCGTCCGCAAGCCCCAGGGCGTGAAAAACAAAACATAGTGAATCAACAGCGTGACGATCATCATAAAATAGACGATCGGTTTCTGTCCCTGGAACACAATCGGACCCAGGATCGGAATTTGCGCGAGTAGCGGAATATCGAACGGCGCGAACGTGCCGGGACCCGGCGGAATATCTTGCGCGAGATATTGGCGGTAGAAATAGCCGGTGATGCCGAGCGCGAGAATGTTGATCACCGTGCCGCTGATGATTTGATCCGCTTTGAAACGGATCGAGACGACGCCGTGCAGCAGCGCCATCAAACCGCTCGCAGCGATCGCGAGCAAGAGCGAAAGCCAGCGGCTCGCATCGCCCGCCAGCGCCGGATCCATCCCGCCGGCTTTTAGCCAGGTAAACGCGTAGACGTTCACGCCATAGCCCACCATCGCCGCCGTCAGCATCATCCCTTCGATGCCGATATTGATGACGGCGGCGCGCTCGCACATCAAGCCGCAGTACGCCGCCAGCGCGACCGGCGCGGCGTATCGGATCGCCTGGTTCAGCGTGCCGATCACGCATTTGGAATCGCACTTGCCGCCGATGATCGCATCGAACACCAAGAACACGGCAACCGCGCCAATGCCAATGAAAACGGCGTTGAGTATCTGACGCGAACTGATTTTGATTGCACGTTGCTTGTTTGCAAGTACCGCCATATTTTCCTCAGAGAGTTTTGAAATTCGACGGCGGTTAAAACCGCATCTACAAATTCACGAAATCCGCCTTCGCGGATTCAATTTCAGCCCGCGCAGGCGGGCTTGGCGATGTTGTTGCCGCGATTTCAATCGCCCGTGCCAATTTCAAAACACGTCCTCAATCTGAAATCTGAAATCGAAAACTTGTCCTGAGCAAAGTCGAAGGATCGAAAATACGCTAGCCCCAACCTCGGGTCAATGGCGCTTCGGCTTCGGTCTTGCTCGGCGCGCGCATTCGCAACAAGTAACGCACCACGGCGGGCGCGGCGACGAACAACAGCACCAAACCTTGGATCAGCGAAATGATGTACTTGGACACGCCCGAATTCAGTTCCATCAAGTCCGCGCCGTTTCGCATCGCGCCCCACAAGAACGCGCCGCCGACGATGCCGATGGGATTGTTCTTGGCGAGGAGCGCGAGCGCGATACTGTCAAAGCCGTACCCGCTGGAGAAAAAGAGCGGCAGGCAGCGGCAAATCGAAACGCCCAGCACTTCAATCGTCCCGGCGATCCCGGCGAGCGCGCCGGAAATCGCCATCGTCACGATGATGTTGCGCGAGATGTTGATGCCGGCATAGCGCGCCGCGTTCGGATTCGCGCCGACGGTCCGCATTTCAAAGCCGAGCGTCGTTTTGTACATCAGCCACCACACCACCGCCGCGGCGACGAGCGCGAGAATAATGCCGATGTGCAAACGATCGTACTGGTCGTCGAACAGCCACCAAACTTTCACGAGCGGCGGCAACGCGATGAAAGCGATCGCGCCGGTGGCGAAAACGATTCCGCCGACGACCACGCGGCGCGCGTGCGGCGCGAGCCAGCGCACGATGACGAACGCGCACAGCGCGCAAAAGAGCGCGACGCCAAGCGCGTTCAGCGGATCGGCTAAGCGTTCCGGAATTTGCCACAGCGACCACAATTCCGCGTTCGGCGAAACGCGCAACGTTTGCACTGCGGTCGAAAGCGGATCGCGCAGCGGAAGACTCACCACGAATTCCGCCAGGCGAAACGCGATGTAATTCATCATCATCGTCGTGATGACTTCGTGCGCGCCGGTGCGCGCTTTGAGAAAGCCGGGAATGCCCGCCCAGAGCGCGCCGCCGAGCGCGCCCGCCAAAATCACGAGCGGCAGGTGAATGATCGCCGGCAGACCAGGGAACGCGACGCCCGCCCACACCGCGCTGATCGCGCCGATGTAGAATTGTCCTTCGACGCCGATGTTGAACAATCCGGCTTTGAAACCGATCGCCAAGCCCAGACCCAGAAAAACGTACGGCGTCATCGCGACGAGCGTTTCGCTGAAACCGCGCTGTTTGAAAAACGCGCCGTTGATCAATCCCGCGTACGCCGCGCCAACGGTTTCCAAACTTCCGCTGGTGATCCAAATGATGATCGCGCCGCCGAGGAATCCCAGGAACATCGCGAGCGCGGGCATACTGAGCACGTCGAGCGTGCGGAGCAAGGTGGCACGCCCATCGGTTCGCGCGGCGCGCTCTGCAGCAAGGTTAGACATGCGCGCCTCCTTTCACGCCCGCCATCAGCAAACCGAGTTGCTCGCGCGTCGCGTCCGGCGCGTTCAGCGTGTCCAAGATGCGTCCTTTGTACATCACCGCGATCCGATCCGAGAGCGACATAATTTCGTCCAATTCCGCCGAAACGAGCAACACCGCCGTGTGCCGGTCGCGCGCCTCCACGATTCGGCGATGAATGAATTCGATGGAGCCAACGTCGAGTCCGCGCGTCGGCTGGTTGACGATCAACAATTTCACCGGGCGATCCAGTTCGCGCGCGACGATCACTTTTTGCTGATTGCCGCCGGAGAGCGAACCGACCAGCGTGCCGGTGCTGGGTGTGCGAATATCGAATTCCTTGACGAGTTTCTGCGCTTCGTTTTCGATGTGCGCTTCGTCAATTTCCACGCCGCGCGCAAACGGCGATTCGTAGTACGTGCACAGCACCAGGTTGTCGCGCACCGGAAAAGTCAACACCAAGCCGTGCTTGTGCCGATCTTCCGGCACGTGCCCGGTGCCAAACTCGGTGATCTGGCGCGGCGTTGCGTGTGTCGTGTCGTGATCGAGCAAGGCGACGTGTCCACCGGAAACAGGACGCAACCCGGTCAACGCTTCGACAAGTTCGCGCTGTCCGTTGCCCTGCACTCCGGCGATGCCAAGAATTTCTCCGGCGCGCACTTCGAACGAAACATCGTGCACGGTCGTCGCGTGACGATCATCTTGCACCTGGAGATTGCCGACGCGCAAAATCACATCGCCGGGTTGCGCGGCTTGCTTGTCAATCTGGAGAATGACCTGGCGTCCGACCATCATCTCGGCGAGCATTTCCGAAGTGGCTTGCTTGGGCGTGGTCGTGCCGACCATCTTGCCGCCGCGCATCACACTGATCCGATCCGTCACCGCGAACATTTCGCGCAGTTTGTGCGTGATGAAGACGATTGACTTGCCTTGCTTGACCAGTTCGCGCATAATGACGAATAGCTCATCCGCTTCTTGCGGCGTCAACACCGCAGTCGGTTCATCGAGGATGAGAATTTCGGCGCGGCGGTACAGCGCCTTGACGATTTCGACGCGCTGCTGCGCGCCGACCGGCAGATCTTTGACGTGCGCGTCCGGATCCACGTCGAGCCGGTACTGGTGCGAGAGTTCGCGGATGCGCTGCGCCGCGCTGCGCCGGTCGAGCGCGGAGAGTTGACCCAGGAATTGCGTCGCGGGCTGGAGCGATTCTTGACCCAGGATGATGTTTTCGGTGACGGTGAGCGGCGGCACGAGCATAAAGTGCTGATGCACCATACCGATCCCTTGGGCAATCGCGTCGTGGGGGCTGCTGAACCGGGTCGGTGTGCCGACAATTGAAATCGTTCCCTCGTCGGGCTGATACAAACCGTAGAGGATGTTCATCAGCGTGGATTTGCCCGCGCCGTTTTCGCCGAGGAGCCCGTGAATCTCGCCGGACTGCAAATCGAAATCCACGTGATCGTTGGCGAGCACGCCGGGAAAGCGTTTGGTGATGCCGGTGGCTTGCAGGGCAGGCGGCATTGATACTCCTTGCGGTACAATGGTAGGGGCGGGGTAATCCCGCCCCTACCTCATTGGAAACTACTTGTAGCCGGTGGCAAGTTTGCCGCTCTTCAAATCTTCGGTGGCGGTTTTGATCTTGTCTTTGACAGTTTGCGGAATCTTGCTGTCCCAATCGTGGAACGGCGCGAGACCCACGCCGCCGTTCTGCAGATTCGCGGTAAAGACGCCGGCTTTACTGGACTTGGCGTTGACGGACTTGAGGTAGTTGTAGACGGCGGCGTCCACGTTCTTCGCCGCGCTGCTCAGCAACGCGCCCTTGACTTCGGGATACGTGTTGTACTGATCCACATCCACGCCGATCGCCATCAGACCTTTCTCTTTCGCCGCGAGCAAGCCGCCGTTGCCGGTGTTACCGCCAACGCCGAACACGACATCGCAACCCTGGGCGATCATAGATTGACCGGTTTCTTTACCCTTTGCCGGATCAATGAACGAGGGGATGTAAACGTTCAAGGTCTTGACATCCGGCTTGATCCATTTCGCGCCGTTTTGGAATCCGACGACAAAGCGGACGACCGGAGGAATTTCCATTCCGGAGACGGTGCAGACGGTGCCGGTCTTGGTCATCCCGCCGGCGAGCACTCCGGCGAGGAAGCCGACCTGGTCTTCTTGGAACATCAACGACGTGACGTTCTTCAAACCGCCGTCGTCGTAGCAATCTTTCTTGGTGTCATCGCAGTAGGCGACGCCCTTGGTGGGGAAGTACGCATTGTCCACGATCGCGAATTTGATGTTGGGATACTGCTTGGCTTTGATCGCGGTCGCATCGCCCATCAAGAAACCGACGGTGATGAGCACGTCGTACTTTTCGGTGGCGAACTGGTCAATGTTCTTTTCATAGTCGGTGGGTTGTTTCGATTCGATGAATTTGATGTCCCAGCCGAATTCCTTGGCGCCTTTTTGCGCGCCTTCCCAGGCGGATTGGTTGAACGACTTGTCATTCACGCCGCCCACGTCGGTGATGAGACCGACTCTGAGTTTGCCGGTGGTGGCAGCCGGAGCAGCGCACGCGGCGAGCGCGAGCGCGACCAAGGTCAACAGAGCGGCGAACACGAAAATTTTTGTACGCATTTTTTCTCCTCCAAGATGGTTGATTAAACTTGTCGAGTCGTCAGGTGACAGTTTAGGTCAGGTGATCACCTCCTCTCAAATCGAATCCACGTTCAGCATTGAACGGCGCATCTGCCGTTGGGGAAACCGGCAAAGGAGAAACCGGGGAGCGTCTTTGCCTTTCATATTATACGCGAAATCGGCAAACTGCAAAATAGGTATCGCACGCCAACTTGGCAAAGGTCGCGCCGACGCGCAGCGGCGCGGCAATCGAATTTTCGCAAGAGGACGGACGACCTTGTTTGCGCTTTTGTTTGATTCGGAGTATATTTGAAACCGGAAGAGGGAACGCACCCGCCCACATCAAATCAAGGAGGATCCGATGCCACTGATGCGTGATCTTTTTCTCGCAATGTCTACGAACGCGCTGATGCGCCGATTGATCGTCGGCTTTCCGTTGACGCGGCGCGTCACGCGCCGTTTTGTCGCCGGCGAAACGATTGACGAAGCAATTCAGGTGGTCAAGCAACTAAGGACGCAAGGAATTGACGTCACGTTCGATCAACTCGGCGAGAGCGTGACGAACGAAACGGAAGCGCGCGCCGCGAAAGACGGCTATTTGCGCGCGCTCGACGCGATTGCCGCGAACCAGGTGGCGTGCCAAATGTCGGTGAAATTGACGCAAATGGGACTCGACCTCAATGCCGATTTATGTCTCGCGAATATGCGGGAGATTCTCACGCGCGCGCAACAAGCCGGCACGCTCGTCACGATTGATATGGAGGACTCGGCGCACACCCAGGTCACGCTCAACGTTTTCAAAACACTGCGCGAAGAGTTCGACAATGTCGGGATCGTCCTGCAAAGTTATCTCTATCGCAGTGAAGAAGATTTCAGAGCGCTGATCGCGCTCGGCGCGAACGTGCGCTTGTGCAAAGGCGCGTACAAAGAACCGGCGACCGTCGCGTTTCCGGCAAAAAAAGACGTGGACGCGAATTACATCAAACTCGCGCAACTCTTTTTCGATTCCAACGGCAGCGCGAATCGCGCGTATCTCGATCTGGCGACGCACGACGAAAAAATTATCGCGTGGACGAAAGAATACGTTACCGCGCACCAAGTCGATCGGAAACGTTTTGAATTTCAAATGCTCTACGGAATTCGTTCCGATCTGCAAAAGAAGATCGTCGCGGAAGGATACACGATGCGCGTCTACGTCCCGTGCGGCACGCATTGGTATCCGTACTTTATGCGGCGGCTGGCGGAACGTCCGGCGAATGTGATCTTTTTGATTAGCAATCTCTTTCGTTGAGTTCAAGGTTCAAAGTTCGACGTTCAAACTTTGAACCTTGAACTTGGAACTTTGAACCAGGGGAATTATGAAAGCCGAAACCATCTCCATCGGCACCGAGTTGTTGCTCGGGCAAATCACGGACACGAACGCGGTTTGGATCGCGGAGCGGCTGTCCGAAGTTGGCGTGGACTTGTACTTTCGCACGACCGTCGGCGATAACGTCGGGCGGATCGTGGACGCGATTCAACACGCGCTCACGCGCGCCGATGTCATCATCACGACCGGCGGCTTGGGACCAACCGTTGACGATATGACGCGCGAAGCGGTCGCCAAAGCGACGGCGCGCGATCTGGTGCTGGACGAAAACTTGCTCGCGCAGATTCGGCGAATGTTCGAGCGGTGGGGACGCGGGATGAGCGAGAACAACGTGCGGCAGGCGTACATTCCGCGCGGCGCGACGCCGATTGAAAATCCGGTCGGTACCGCGCCGGTCTTCATCGTCGAGCATCAGGGCAAGTACGTCATCGCGCTGCCGGGCGTGCCGCGCGAAATGAAATATTTGATGGAGACGCGCATCCTCCCCTGGTTGCGCGAAAAAACCGGCGGCGAGTGGATCATCCTCAGCAAAACACTCCGCACCTGCGCGGTCGGCGAAAGTCAGGTGGATGAAAAGATCACCGATCTCGAAGCGTCATCGAATCCGACCGTGGGCTTGCTCGCGCACCCAGGGCAGACCGATGTGCGCGTCACGGCAAAAGCGCGTACGCGCGCGGAAGCGGAAACGCTGATCAAAGAGATGGAAGCGCGCGTGCGCGAACGGCTCGGCGATTGGATTTACGGCGAAGGCGACGAAACAGTCGAAGAAGTGACCGCGCGCGCACTCGCGGCGCGCAATTGGCGCATCGCGCTCGCGGAGACGAACACCGCCGGAAAGATCGCGGAACGCTTGCGCGCGCGTCCGGAAGGCACGCGCATTATCAAATCCGCGATGTTGCTCGACAACGTGACGGAACTTTCGGAGAAAAACGCCGGGACGATTGCAGAGCAATTCCGCAACGTGACCGGCGCAGACATCGCCGTCGCCGTGCTGGGGACGACGAACTCCGGTCAAGATATGTACGCCGAAGATACCGGGCATTGCGCGATGGCAGTCGCCACCGCGTCCGGGACGATCACGCGCGCGTACTCCATCGGCGGGATCAGCGATCAAGCGCAAACCTGGATCATCACGCGCGCGTTGGATTTGGTGAGACGCGCGACGCTGAAAGCGTGACAGGGAGAGAGGGAGACAAGGAGAGAGGGAGAGCAGATGCCTCATCTCCCCGTCTCCCGCTCTCCCACTCATTTCTTGGGAGCAGAACAGTGGATAATCCCCAATTCGTCTGGGTGGACGGCAAACTGGTGGCGTGGAACGATGCGACGATTCACATCACGACGCTCGGCACGGCAGGCGTGTCCTTGGTGTACGAAGGGATTCGCGCGTATTGGAACGCGGACGCGCGCAAACTATTCGTCTTGCAACTTGACGAACATCTGGCGCGCTTTGAACAATCGATCCGTTTGACGCGAATGCGCCAGACGATTCCGACGGCGGAAATTCGCGCGGGGATTCTCGCGCTCGTGCGCGCGAATCAATGCGCGCAAGACACGTACATCCGCCCGTTCGCGTTCGTCGAATCCACGTACTATAGCGGCATTTCGAACGATCAGGCGCGCCTCGTCATCAACTCGATGCCGAACCCGTTGCCGGTGAGCGGCGTGCGCGTCGTCCACGCGTGCGTCAGTTCCTGGTCGCGCGTGACCGATAACGTGATGCCGCCGCGCGTCAAGGCGTCGTCGAATTATTTGAACTCGCGTTACGCGATGGAAGAAGCCAAGCGCAACGGCTACGATATCGCGCTGCTGCTCAATCCGAGCGGCAAAGTCGCGGAAGCGCCGGGCGCGTGTTTGATGATCGTCCGCGACGGCAAAATCATTACGCCGTCCGTCACGAGCGGCATCTTGGAAAGCATCACGCGCGAGACGATCATTCAACTCTGCCGCGAAGTTTTGCAGATCCAAGTGATCGAGCGCGACGTGGATCGTACCGAGTTGTACATCGCGCAGGAAGCATTCTTGTGCGGCACCGGCACCGAAGTCACACCGATTGCGTCGGTGGATCGCTTTACGTTGGGCGATGGCAAAATCGGCGCGCTTACCCAACGCATCGCGACGCTGTTCCAAAACCTGGCGCGCGGGATCGATCCGCGCTACCCGGAATGGCGAACGGCAGTGTAAGGCAGAAGGATGAGGGATGAAGGATAAAGGATGAAGGATGAAAATTTTCCTCATCGCGCACTTTTTCATCCTTCATCCTTCCGCCTTCATCCTTTTGAGTGAATAATGATACTTGGAATAATCTTGGGTCTCATCAGCGCGTTCATCTGGGCGACGACGAGTTTGGCGATCAAAGAACAAGCGGCGCGCGTCAATCCGTTGTCGTTCAACGCGTTTCGGATGGTCGTCGCGACGATTTTTACGTTCGCGCTCTTGCCGTTTTTCGGCGGCATTGACGGCATCCTGCAAACCGCGTCGAGCGCGGTGCTGCTCTTGTCCATCTCCTCGATCATCGGGATCGCGATTGGCGACGCGCTCTACTTTTGGAGTATGACGAAAATCGGCGCGTCGCGCGCGCTGCCGCTTTCGGGAACGTACCCGCTCTTCACCTGGGCGCTCGCGGTGCCGCTCTTGGGCGAGCCGATTACGGCGGAAGCGATGTTCGGCACCGCGCTCGTCGTCGGCGGCGTGTATCTCCTGTCGCCCGGCAACGGGACCAGCGCGCACGCGGACGCGCGAACGGAACGGCTGGGAATGGTTGCCGCCATCGCCGCGGCGGCGCTGTGGGCGGTCGCGACGACGATGCTCAAGATCGGCGTGCAACAATCGCCCGGCGTGATCGTCGTGAACGCGATTCGTTTGCCGGTCGCGGCAATCGCGAGCATACTCGTCGCGCAGTGGTACGGCGGCTGGCGCGTGTGGGATGGCTATACGCGCCAGAATCTGCCGCGCCTGATCGCGCTGGCAATGTACAGCACGGGAATCGGGATGATCGTGTGGACGCTGGCGGTGGATTATGCCGGCGCGGCGCGCGCCGCGCTGCTCAATACCGCCGCGCCGTTGATCGGCGTGCCGCTCTCGGTGATATTTTTACACGAGCGCGTGACGCGCAAAGTGGTGATGGGGACACTGCTCGCGGTGTGCGGGGTGTGGTTGATTTTGTAAGAAAAAATCGCGCGTCGAAACCGGAAACAGGGTAGAGCCAGGTAGATTGGCTTTGCCCTGTTTTTTTGATCCGGTGATTTGCTTTTTGTCAAAGACACGCGCGTCAATGTACTGTATGCTGGCAAGCGAAAAGAAGATTGGCGGAGAGTAGCGCGGCTACTTCTGCCCGCGCGATGCCGCGCGGAAACCTGGGTGGTGAACGCCTCCCGAATATCTGACGATATTCGGAGCAGGGCGTTTTTTGTTTGAGAGGGAAGGTGATCATGAAAGATAATTTCAAACTTGGCGCGATTCTGGCGGCTGTCGGCGCGATCACGGGAATCATCGGATTCTTTGTGTTCACGCAAATCTACAACCCGCTCATCGAAACGATGCTCAAACTCAATCGCGCGCACGAAGCGCAATCGGTGCGGTATACGTTTGCCGTGCTGGGTTATCTCGTGATCGCGGCGGGCGCGCTGTGGACGCTCGCGCTGTACGGTTTCTTAACCAAGGAGCGCTGGGCGTGGATGATCGGCGTCATCGCCAGCACGTTGAGCATCCTGGCGGGCTTTTTCCCATCCGTTCCGGCGATGGACGCCAAACAATCGCCTGCGACGATTATCGTCTTCGTTTCGAACCTGGTTTTGTGGCTGGCGTTGTTGCTTTTCGTCCGCAAGACCGATTGGCGCATCGTCGTGCTTGCGCTCTTCACCGGCATTGCGTTCGTGCTATCGTTTATGGATGGCGTCGCGCCGATCGCGAAATTCCACGAATCAGTGGGACAAGGCGCGGTCAACGCGTTGTATTTGTTCGTGCAACAGATCAACTGGTGGGCGAGCGCGGCGTGGGCGGTGTTTCTCTTCGCGCTGCTCGGACAAAAATCGTGGGCGCGCGTCGTTGGGATTGGCGCGGGCTTGCTGGAATGTTGGGGCGGCTATCCGGTGGGCGTGTTGAATATGCTGGAGGTCAAACGCTTTTCGCTCTTTTTGCCCGCGCCGTTGCTCAGCACCGCGCTCGTCACCTTTTTGATGACACCCTACGCGCGCAAACTATTGGCGGATTGGACGGAACGACGGGGAGCGTGATGGCAGACATCAAGACGCGCTTGCGCGCGTACTGGACACTGATCAAGAGTTTGCAAACCGGCTTGCTTCTCATCACGGGACTTGCCGCGTACCTCAGCGCGCGCTGTCCAGTGACGACCTGGGAAACCTTGCTCGCGGTCGCGGGCAGTCTGTTTCTTGCGATTAGCGGCAGTACGGTGTTGAATATGGTGTACGACCGCGACATTGACGCGAAGATGCAGCGCGCGTGTCATCGTCCGCTTCCATCAGGGCGCGTCACCGTTCGCGAAGCGCTGATACTTGGATTGACGCTTTCCATTGCCGGAGTCGGTTGGGCACTCTGGCTCAGCCCATTGTACGGCGCGGTCGTTTTCGCGGGCTTGTTCTGCGATGTCGTCGTCTACACGATTTGGCTCAAGCGGCGTACGCCGTACTCGATCATCCTGGGTGGCTTGTCCGGCGGAATGCCCGCGCTCGCCGGACGCGCGCTCGCGGTCAATGAGATCGACGCGATTGGATTGTTGCTCGCGCTCGCGGTGCTGTTGTGGATTCCGACGCACATTATGACGTACAACATCAAGTACGCGGACGATTATCGCCGCGCGCGCGTGCCGACGTTTCCGGCGGCGTATGGAATTCGCGCGACGCGCGCGATCATCACCTTGTCTTCGGTTGGCGCGGCAATCGCGGTGACATTAGCCGCGCTCAATGTCGGAATGGATTGGGGCTATTTGCGCTTGCTCGGCGTGTTGACCGGCGGATTGTTGGTGCTGGCAATCGCAAGTATGTGGCGTCCCTCGGAACGCTTGAACTTTGGCTTGTTCAAGTACGCGTCGGTCTATATGCTCAGTTCGATGTTGTTGTTGGCGGCGCGAGCGTTTTGATGCGCCGGATGACGCTCTGGGATCGCGTCGGGTTGCTGGCGACGGGATTGCTTGCCGCGTACCAGATCGTTGTGGGCGTGGAAGGCACGTCGCAACTCGCGACCTGGCTTTACACACTGGCGTTTGGCGTCTTGCTGATCGCCGGATTGTTGCTGATCATTTTCGGCTTTGAGGTTCTCGATAGTTCACTCGTCGTCATCGTCGCCGCGCTCATCCCGCTCAGTCTCTCGGTCGCGCTCGTGTTCGATCACGCGCCGGCGTTGGGCATCGGCTATGCGATCTTTGCGCTCCTCGGTTTGCTGGCGATTGCGCTCACGCGTTACGCGGCGACAAAAACGATTGCGACGATGACGCTCGCGTTCGTTCACGCCGTCGCCGCGCTCGTGATCGTCGGGCTGCCGCTTGTGCTTGTTGCGCGCGGCAACGCCGAGTGGGGCTTGGTGCTGGTCGCGATTGGCGGCGCGCTGATCGGCATCGGCGGATTGTTGCTCGCGTTTCTCAAAACCGGCAAGCCGCTTGTATCGCGCGATGTGATCTTGACGATTCTGCCTGCGCTGCTTTTGGTAATGACGGCTGCGTTTGTGATCGGTTTGGCAATCCGATAATTTTACAAAGGAGGCGCAAAATGCAAAACACTTCGCAACGGGTACGCACAGTTCTGGCGGCGCTCGCTGTCATCATCGGCTTGTTCATGGTGATCGGCGCGCCTTTGCTGATCCAAACATCGTTGGATGGCGTGTTGACGAATCTAGTCCAAGCGTCCAAAGAACGTCCGCAGTACAGCAGTGGCATCTTGCTCTTTTCGATCTTTTATCCGCTTTGGCGCGCGTTGATTTTCGTCGGCGGCGTTGCGCTGATTGTCAGCGCGTTGCCGATCTATCGCGGCAAGGAGTGGACGTTGCCGGTCGCGTTGCTCGCGTACGCGATGCTGGCGATGGGCGGGATGTTTATGTTTCTGCCGTACGTCAGTTGGGTCAAAGGTTTTCCGATCCCAATGACGTTGATGCTCGTCGGTCTCGTCGGCTTTTGGTGTATGTTGCTGTTGCGAAAAACGGATCGGGTGCAGAAACTGGTGGATTTTCTCACCTTTACGTTTATCGGAATGTTGGCGACGCACAGCTTTGTCTTGTTCACCGGCGCGTTACGAATGTTGATGACGCGCCCCGGGCAACCCTTGTTCGTCGGCGTCGAATGGTGGATTCTGACGATGGTGGGCGGAATTGATTTGCTCGTCGTGATTATGCTCGTCATCGCGATTCCGCTCTTGGCGCTGCGCCGAGAAGCTGGCTGGTGGATCGCGCTGATCGCGAGTCTGTCCGGCTTGCTGATTGACGCGCCGACCCAAGTGATTCGGATGGCGACTTTCGATTATTTGTACGGCGCGCTGTTGGCGATTGGCGTACTCGTCTTTCTATTGATTCCCAAATTCCGACAACGCCTTGTCGGGTGAGGAATAACCACGCTTGAAGGAGGAAACTATGACTAATGAAACAACCGCGCGTGACCGCTTGATTCTGGCGGTGATTACGCTTGTCGCGGCAATTCTGCTGATGACCTGGGTGCCTGCCACCGTCATCAACGCGATGGACCAAGTGATGAAAGGCGCGGTCGTCAAGATCGCGGCGACGCAAAATCCGTTGCTCGCGCCTGCGACGACACTCGTCACGTTTTTCTTCCCGTTCTGGGGCGCGCTTTGCACGGTTGCCGGCGCGGCACTGCTTGTGTTGGTATACCCGATTTATCGCGGGGAGCGCTGGGCGCGTCCGGCGGCAGTCGGGTTGCTGGCGATTCCATCCATCACCGGCGCGTATATGACGGGACCGATTATGTCGTTCGCGCAGGGCGCGCAAATGCTGTTCGTCATCGTGATGATGGCGGGCTTGATTCCGTACTTTGGGATTTTGCTCTGGGAAAGATCATCGTGGAAAAACAAAGCGGCGAATTTCGTCCTGTTCCTGCTGTTGGGCATCACCGCCGCGTGGACGTTTGCAAACGGACATTCGTCACTCCGCATGGTCTTGGCGCGTCCACAACTCAACGTCTTTAACGAAAGTCTCTACGGCTATCTGTTCAATATCCCCGTAGTCTGGACTGGCGTGCTGGCGACGGTGATCGCGATTCCGTTGCTCGCCGCGCGCACGCGTGCTGGTTGGTGGCTGGCGGTTAGCGCGGTTGTCGTGATGCTCGTCGGCACCATCGGGCTGTACATCACGCATCCGAACGTCGTCGAATTCGTGCAAGGGATTGCGATGGCGGTGGGCAGTCTAGTCTTGTTGCTGATTCCAGGAATCGGCGGGAGACTTGCCAAGCAAGCATAGAAATCAAGAAAGAGGAGGCGCACAAGCATACAATCCAAAATTCATTCGATTTCCACTGATCCGATCAAATCACTCGAAGAGGAGAATTCCAAATGTCATCTGAAATGTCTCGCCAAGTTCGTCAAATCGTCACAGCCGTCGTCGTGATTGCCGCACTGTTGATGATCGTCGCCGTGCCGCTCATCGTGGATGGTACGCTCAACCCGATCATTCAAGGGCAATTAGATCGCATCGCGAAATTCAAGGCGCAAGGAACGCCCGAAGGGAACGCGCAAGCGGCGGTGATCCAGGTGGTCCCGTGGAGCATCGGTTTTCTTTTCCCGTTATGGGCAGTGCTGTCTTTGATCGCGGGATTCGCGTTGCTCGTCATCGCGCCAGAGTTCTATCGCGGCGCAAAATGGACGCGCGGCGTCGCGCTGGCGATGCTCTCGATTCCCAGTATCGGCGGCGCGTTTATGCTGATCCCGTGGCTCAATTTTGTCGGCACCGGCGGCGGCTTTCCGCCCGCGTTGTGGATTATGGCGATTGGGCTGGTTCCGTACTTTACGGTTATTTTCGCGGAGAAATCGGATTGGCTCACCAAAGCCGCGAGCGCGCTCGTCTTTTTGATGCTGGGGGTCACGGCGGCGGAGAATTTCGCCAACGGGCACGCGTCCTTCCGCATCTACATCGGACATCCCAAGCGTCCCTTGTTCGCCGAAGGGATTCCGGTGTTGTGGCTCTCCTTCATCACGCTGTGGATCACCTGCTTTATGCTGATCGTCGCGATTTTCCAAATCGGCAATCGCAAGATGACCGGCTGGTACCTCGCGATGGTCGCCGGACTTGCCACCGCCGTCGCCAGCGGCGCAACGCACTATTATCGTTCCGCGACGAACGATTATCTGTACGGCGCGCTGTTTGGCTTGAGCATTGTCGTTCTGCTCGTGATTCCCGCGGTGAAGAAACGCCTGTTTGAACCAAACCAATAAAACGAAAACTCCCAGAGCCACAAACGCCCTGGGAGTTTTTTCATCCGCGCCTGGTCTTGTCCACCGTCTCGACGATGCGTTCGAGCGCGGCGCGATCGTGCAGTGTGATGCTGGCGCGCGTGATGTCGAGAACGCCTTCCGCTTGAAACTGATGCAGGACGCGCGAAATGACTTCGGGCGTGGATGCGACGCGCGCCGCGATCTCGGCGAGCGTGATCGAGCGTTCGTGCGATTTTTTCTCCTGCGCCGGAAACTGGGTCAACAAAAGTTTGGCAAGCCGCCCGGCGACCGGCTGAAACGCGAGCCCGTAGATGATCTCGCGCGCCCGACGCATCGTCGCGACCAACTCACGCGCGATGGCGTGCCAGATCGCCGGGTTGCGATCCAGGATCGGCAGGATCGCGTCGCGATGCCAGAGCGCCACTTCGGATGCGCCAACCGCCTGAAGCGACGCGGGCATCGGCTGATCGTCAAAGAGCGAATGTCCCCAAAAGACGCGCCCTGGATCGATCGAGTACAGCATAAATTCGCGTCCGGCGGGCGACAACATCGTCCAACGCAGTTGACCCGACACGAGGTAAAGCGCGTGCGCCCACACTTCGCCTTGATGACACAAGTATTCGCTCGGCGCCAGCGCGCGCCGGCGCGCCAGCCGCGCCAGTGTCGCACAGTCCGCTGGCGGGAGCCGATTGAAGACTTGGGTCTGCCCGAGTTTCTTCGCGAGATCACTCATTTTCTTTCCTCCGCCAGTCGGCGATCTATTTCGTCCAAACCGGATGATCGCCGGACTTGGTCGTCAAGCGCGTGACGTTGCTCCCGTTGCGATCCATCATATAAATATCGTTCTGCCCTTCGCGCGTGGACGCGAATGCGATCCAGTTTCCATCGGGCGACCAGGTCGGCGAGAAATCCGAGTAGACGCCGTTGCTCAAGCGACGCAAGCCGGTGCCGTCCGGGTTCACCAGATAAATTTGCGCCTTGCCATCGCGATTCGACGTGAACGCGAGCAGTTTGCCGTCGGGACTGAATGCCGGCGCGGAATCGTCCGCGTCGTGCTTGGCGAGCACGCGCACGTCACTGCCATCCGGCTTCATCGTGTAAATGTCGTTGAACGCCGTCGTGTTGAACGACACGGCGAGCAGGTCTTGTTTCGACCAAGAGACTTCGCGATATTGTTCTTCGCCGACTTGCTTGTACAAACATTCGTGGCGAGAGTCCGTGCATTTGCTCCCGTCGGCGTTGACGATGACGAGCATCCGCGTTTTGCCGTCCGCGCGAAAACTGGTCAGCGCGATCCGCGTGCCGTCCGGCGACCAGGAGGGGCTGGAGAGACTGCCGGTGTTCTCACCAGGATAGATCATCACGGGCTTGTCGTCGGTGTACGGATTTTTGATCATCAAGGAGTTGACCGCGCCCAATGACGCGGCGTAGATGTACGCGAACTTGGCATTATCCGGCGACCAATCCGCGATGCGCGCGTTCGTCCGCTTGACGATGTCCGGCAACGGTCCCGAGACGACGAGCGGCGTGATGGTTTTCGTTTCGAGATTGTAGATCGAAATGCGATCGATCCCCTTGTCGTTCCAGTGATACGCGATGCTCCCTTTCGGCGCGGGGAATTTCACCGGCGTCGGCGTCGCGGAGGGCTTGGGCGTCGCGACAGCCACCTTGGTTGCCGTACGCGTCGCAGTTGGCGTGACCGGCGTCGTCGAAACGAGTTTGCCGTCTTGCAGTTTGAACTTGCGCGTTGTATCGAGCATCGGATTTGCCATCGAATCTTTTGGACCCTGGGTCAAAAAGTTGGCGTTGATCTCGCCCCCTTGGATCGTCAGCGATTTGAGTTTGATCCGATCGCCTAATACTTCGGGCGCGCTGGGCTTGGGCGCGCCTTGGTCGTTCAGCACGCCGTACAAATTGTAAAACGTGCCGGTGCCGCCGGAGTTGAGCGTGAGAATGATCGCCACGTCCGCAATGCCGTCGCCGTTCAGATCGCCGACGGAGAGCACCTCGTTGAACGCGACGGCGATCTGTGCGGACGCGTTGGGGATTTTTTCCTGATACGATCCGTTGACGAGTTTGGCTTTGCCGCTCGCCGGACCTTCGATCAGATACTCGGCGTTCTTGAGCGCGTCGAGCGTGAGCGACGGAATCGCGGTCGGCGTCCAGGTTGGCGTCGGTGGAATCGCGGTGGGGGTTGCAGTTGGAAACGGCGTGGGCGTGGGAACAGGCGTCGGCGTCGGTGATGCGCCGCACGCGCTGGTGCTGAGCGCCAGCGCGATCAACGCGCCCAGGATGAAATGTTTTTTCATAGAAACTCCTTTGTGCTCGACCGACGACGGATGACCGGCGACCGCCGCGCGGCGCAAGGAAAAGATCGTTGCTATTTTTATATCACAAAAATCGAAATGCGTAAAATCGCGCGCAAGAAAATGGCGCAGGAGATTGCCCCCTGCGCCATTCGATTGGCGGATCGTTTATCGCGTCCAGGTGGGATGCGAACCGCCCGACTTTGTAATCTGCGTCAGATTGCCGCCGTGCGTGTCCACCATCCAGATATCGAACTGACCGCCGCGCGTGGAGGCAAAGCCGAGCCAGTTTCCATCCGGCGACCAAGTCGGCGTCAAGTCCATCGGACCCGCCGTGATCGCGCGCACGTTCGTGCCATCCACATTCATCAGGTAGATGCGCCACTTGCCATCGCGATTCGACGTGAACGCGATCGTCTTGCCGTCGGGACTGAAGACCGGCGCGATGTCGTCACCCGGACTCTTGGTCAGGTTGCGTGCGCCTTCGCCGTTCGCGTAGATCGTGAAGACATCCGGCGCGGCATCGGTATTGAAACTGATCGTCAACAAGTTTTCCTTGCCCCACGACACGCCGCCGCGGTATTGTTCGCCTTGCCCGAATTTGATCAGACATTCGAACTTGTCGCCGCACTTTGTGCCGTCCGAGTTGATGATGATCAGCGCCCACGATTGTTTGTCCGCGCTCATCTTGATAAACGCGATTCGCTTGCCGTCGGATGACCAGGTGGGGCTGGACAAGCCGCCGCCGCCATCGGACGAGTAGAGCGCGACTTCTTTATCGCCGTCGCGGATCTTGAGAATGTTCGACGCGCCCGGCGCTCCGGCGAAAATGTACGCGAACGCGGAACTCGCGGTGGACCATTCACCCAGGTGCGCGTTGGTGCCGTGATCGTTCAGCGTCAAATCCATCACCGGACCGACCGTGACAAACGGACGCACGTCGCCGGTATTGACGTCAACCACAGCCATTCGCCGGACGCCGCCTTCGTTCACCTGGTAGGCGATGCTTCCTTTGGGATTCGCGGGACGCGGCGAAGTGGGCGTTGCCAGCGGTTTGGGCGTTGCGACGACCACCGGGCGCGTGCGCGTCGGCGTCACGCTCGGCAGCGCTGGCGTTGGCGATGCAGGTACCGGCGTCAACGTCGGCGGCACGGTCGGTGTCGGTGGAACGCGCGTGGCAGTGGGCGGCGGAGGCGGAAGCGTAATCGTCGGCGTGGGCACACGCGTCGGCGTGGGCGGCGCGCTACAACCCAACACGAACAGAGCCAGCGCGAGCAGCGCAAGCAAGGTCAAACTTTTTTCTTTCACGAATTTTCTCCTTTCAAGAAATGACACGTTGAACCGCAGAGACGGAACGCACGCCAGACATCAGCGGCGCAGTCCGCGACTCTGCGGTCGGTTGACGATATGAGTGCCGAACGCCACTGCCAGCGTCCATTCCAACTATAGCACAAAATTTGAGAGAGGACAAATTTGGAAAATCATTCTTTTTCCAAATCCTCCCAATCTTCTTCCGTCCAATCCGCAAACTCGTCTTCCTCTTTGAATTGGCGCGGCGCGGTTGCGCGTGCCGCAGTTTTTTCCACGCGACGCGGTCTGTCATCTGGCGTCTGGTGTCTGTGATCTGCCAGCGCCCGCACCGCGCGCCCTTTCGTCGGACCCTCGTCGGGTCCCACCACCCCTTGCTCTTCCAGCAATTCGATCAAGCGCGCCGCGCGCGAATAACCGATCCGCAATTTGCGTTGCAGCAGCGACACCGACGCGCGACTGCTCTGCCGGACGATCGCGCTGGCTTGCGGCAGCAAATCGTCTTCCAGCGCGTGCGATTTTTTTCCGGGCGCGCCATTGTGCCACAACGGCGGTTGCAAGTACTCGTCCGCGTCAATCTCCGGCGCGGCGATTTTCTTTTCCGGCGGCGGAGGCGGCGCAAAGTCTTTCCAATACGTCACCAGTTTTTCCAGCTCGCGATCCGAAACGAAGCAACCTTGCAAGCGCACCAATTTCGACGAGTCGCTCGCCATATACAACAGATCGCCGCGCCCCAGCAATTTTTCCGCGCCCGGCGTATCCAGCACGACGCGCGAATCAATCTGGCTCGTCACCGCGAACGAAATGCGCGACGGAAAATTCGCCTTGATCAAACCGGTCACCACATCCACCGACGGACGTTGCGTCGCGAGAATCAAATGAATGCCGGTCGCGCGCGCCATTTGCGCCAGACGCGTGATCGCCTTTTCCACTTCGTCCGGCGAAATCATCATCAAGTCCGCCAGTTCGTCTACGATGACGATCAGAAACGGCAGTCGCTCCGCGTCCGGTTTACCTTCGACGATGTGATTGTAAATGTCAATGTTGCGCGCGCCGTGCTTGGCAAACAACTGAAAACGCCGATCCATCTCCGCGACCGCGCTTTGCAACGCGGCAACCGCCTTGTCCATTTCGACGACGACCGGCTCGCGCAAATGCGGAATGCCGTTGAAATTCACCAGCTCGACGCGCTTGGGGTCCACCATCACGAATTTAATTTCGTCCGGCGTCGTCGTGCAAAGCAAACAGCCGATGATCGCGTTCACGCAGACCGATTTACCGGAACCGGTCGCGCCCGCGATGAGCAAGTGGGGCATCGAATCGAGATTCGCGCAAATCGGCTGACCGGCGACATCCTGCCCTAGCGCGATCTTCAATTTCGATTTGATCCCCTTGAACGATTCCGATTCCATCACGCCGCGCAAACTGACCGTCGCGATCTGCGAATTCGGCACTTCGATCCCGACGATGCTTTTGCCCGGCACCGGCGCTTCGATCCGGATCGGCGCGGCGGCGAGCGCAAGTTCGAGATCGTGTTGCAGCGCGCTGATGCGGCTCACTTTGACTTTGACGCGATGCACTTTGCCGTCCACGCCTTTTTGCTCGACGAAACCTGGTTCGACGCCGAACTGCGTGATCGTCGGTCCCTGGTTCACCTCCAGCACTTTGGCGGGCACACCGAAATGCGCGAGTGTTTCTTCGATCTTGTGAACGCGCTCGCGGATTTCTTGCTGATTGATTTCGCCCTCGGTGCTCTCTTCCAGCATTTGCGCGATCTCGGGCAAACGCCATTCGCGCGAAATGACCGGCGCGGCAGAAACAGAATCTCCCCCAATGATGCGCGCGGCGACGGGCATGCGCGGTTTCGTTTCCGCGATCTTTCGCTCTGTTGTGGGCGAGGGGCGGGGGGCGGGATCAGAAATCGGCGCGCGCGTGATCGGGACTTGCGGATAATCCACGCGCGGCGCGACCGTCGGTTGCGCGGGCGGCGCGGTCGGTTTCGCGCGGAATCGCGCGAGTTCTTGCGGCAGATGCTTGACGATACGCGCGAGAAAAATCGCGCGACGCGCGATCTCCGGCAGCGAAATGTTGAACAGCAAGATCAACGTGATGCCGGTTGCGGCAATCAGCGCAAGCAGCGCGCCGATTTCGCCGAATGCGCCGACGAGCGCGGACAAAATCGCCCAGCCGATCACGCCGCCGCCTTGAAACGCGCCCGGTTGACGCATCAAATTCATCGGCGCGGAGAGCCAGTGCAAAATTGCCAGCAAGACCAGGTACATCAAGCCGATGCCGATCGGGCGTTCCCAACCCAGGTTCCAGGTTTTATCGAGCGCGTCGAGGATCAGCCAAATGCCCAAGCCCAGCAAAAGCAAGGGCGCGAAATAGACACCCCAGCCAAACAAGCCCTGGAGCAATTGCGTCCAGACCGCGAGAAAAACTCCGCCGCTCAGATTGAACGCGCCGAGCGCGGTGAGCGCGGCGAGAATGATCACGCCAATCGCGGCGATCTCTTCCCAGCGGTCCGGATCGAGTCGCAGGAGCGGCTTGCTCGGTTTGGGTTCTTCTTTGGGGGTTGCGCGCGCGCGCGGTTTACGGGTGCTCATATTGGAACATTTGTATTATACACCCATTTGCGCGGAAAAGTAAAACGCGATACGAGGGGCGAGAGGCGAGGAGCGTAATTCGCAATTCCTAATTCGCTATTCGCAATTTGCAATCCGCTGATACAATTCGAGGTGTTGCCGCGCGATCTTGTCCCAGGTGAAATGCTGCGCCAGTGCGCGCGCGCCCGCGCCGATTTTGGCGCGCAATTCCGGCGACGCGATCGCGCGTCGAATCGCATCCGCCAGCGCACGCGGCTCGTCCGGCGGAACGAGCAGACAGTTTTCGCCATCGCGCAGTTGCGGCAATCTGACCGCTGACCGCTGACCGCTGACCGCTGTTTTCCCTACAGTTGTTACGATTGCGATCCCGTGCGCCAACGCCGCCATCAACGTCCCGCGCCGATATGACGCGCCATCGCGATACGGTAAGACGCACAGATCGGACGCGCGAAAATTCGCCGTGACGATTTCGGGCGGAGTGTAATCTGTCCAGAGAACGCGATCGGATAGTTGGAGCTTGGAGATTAGAGATTCGATGTGGGAAAGATACACGCGATTGGTTGGATCGCTCGCGCCAACCTGCCCGCCGATCATCAGCAGTTTCGCGTGCGGTACCAGCGCGAGCGCGCGGATCAGCGTCTCGCCGCCTTTGCTTTCGTTGAGAAATCCAAAGTAGCAGAGCAAGGTTTCGTCGTCACGAACACCGAGTTGCGCGCGCCATGTGATTCTTTGGTAATTGGGTGATTCGGTGATTAGGATATTGGAGCCGATGGGGATCAAGGTTAAAAGTTCAAGGTTCAAGGTTAAAAGTTGGGAGTAATCGTCGTCGTTCGTCGCGATGACCGCGTCCGAGGAGCGCGCGAGTTCGCGCGTGACCCATTCGCGCACGCGCCCGGCTTTGGGGAAGAGGTACGGCACGCGCAAGTCGTGAAACGTGACAACGAATTTTGTCCGGGACGATTTGAGCAAGCGCGGCGCGAAATCAATCGCGGGGTGCATCGCGAACGCGCCGGTCTGGTACTGGATATGCGCGATGTCCGGCGCGAATTCTTCGATCACACGCGCGATGACGCGGTAGCTTGACCAGTCCCAGGTTTTGATGATCGGCAAGACCTCGACCGCTGACCGCTGACCGCTGACCGCTGATCGCTGACCGCTGACCGCCTGCGTCGAAGTCAGAACTCGAACCTCCGCGCCCAGCGCGACGAGTTCACACGCGATCTCGTGCGTGCAATCGCCGACGCCGCCTTGCATTGGAGGAAATTCGCCAGTGAGAAAGAGGACGCGCATATCACCTAACAAACCCATTCACAAAATCGTAATACCCGCGCCGTCCGAATTCTTTCTGCCACATCTCGATTGAGCGCAGGACGCGCTGCAGGCACGCGATCATTTCGTCCAGCGTTTTGGGCAGCGGCAACTCGGCGGGTGGTTTGCCATCCTCAGTCAAAATGGTGGCGCGTCCCAACCGCCAATCGCACAGCATCTTGACGTTGGTGTACGCTTCTTGGGTGAGCGGCTTGAGATTCAAATTGGGTTCGGCGCGTCCATCGCGTTCCGCTTTGTACGTCCGCATCAATGCTTTGACCGCGTCGCGCGCCTCCCAGTCCGTCATCTCGGCATGTTTGTCGTACGTATGCACCAGCGCGGTTTCGATGTTGTGCAAAACGTCGAGATACTTGTCTTCAAATTTTTCCAATCTCTAATCTCCAATCTCTAATCTCGATTTGACCACTTGCCAATACGCCTTCACCCGCGCCGCGCGCATTTCGCGTTTGTGCCCCAACAACCATTTCGTTGCTTCTTCCGCGATCTGGTACACAAACATCAGCAACAAAAACACGCGCAAGATTTCAGCGACGAACGCGCCGCGCGTCTTGCGGAAAAAGCGCACCTTGCTCGAATGAAAATGAATATCGCGCTGCGCGACCACTTGCTCCGATGATTTGCCTTCGTAATGCGTCACCTGCGCGGTCGGCAGGTAGACGATTTGCCATCCGGCTTGCTTCGCGCGATAGCACCAGTCAAGTTCTTCCGAGTACATAAAGAACCCTTCGTCCAAGCCGCCGATTTGATCGTAGACCGCGCGCTGCACGAACATCGCCGCGCCGTTGACCCAGTCCACCACTTGCGTCGCGTCGTCGCGCGTGTCGAGAATGTAATAGCGCGTCAGCGCGCGATTGCGCGGAAACCACTGTTGCAGTTTTGTAGATTCGAGAAACGCGGTCGCCAGCGTCGGGAAACGTCGCCGCGACGATTGGTGCGATCCATCGCCGTAAAAAAGTTGCGGACCGATGATGCCGACGCGCGGATGCGTTTCCGCGTACTCGTACAACGTTTGCAGCGCGCCCGCGCGCAATTCCGTATCAGGGTTGAGCAGAAAAAGATAACGCCCCTGCGCGACCGCAAGGGCTTGATTGTTCGCGCGAGTAAAACCCGCGTTCTCGGTATTCGCAATCACGCGCACGCCGGGAAATTCCGCGCGCACCATTTCGACGGTGCCGTCAGAGGAGGCGTTGTCAACTACGACAAGTTCAAGGTTCAACGTTCGAGGTTCAAGGGTTGAACTTTGAACTTTGAACTTTGAACCTGCAACCGATGCAAGGCACTTGCGAAGCAGATCGCGCACGTTCCAACTGACGATGAGGATCGAAATGTCCATTCCGTAATATTGTGTCATTGCGAGGAGCGCTTTTTGCGACGAAGCCGCCGTAGGCGTCCGAATCGCGAATTGGGGATTGCTTCGCAAACTTCGCTCGCAATGACAATCCACATCACAGCGTCCGCTCGACGACGTAATCCGCAAGCTCGATGAGCGCGCGGCGATATACCGTGTCCGGGAAGATCGCCAGCGCGTCACGCGCGGCGTGCGCGGTGCGTTGCGCTTCGGCTTTCGCCGCGGCAATCGCAGGCGAATTCCGGATCGCGTCGATCAAACGCTCGATGTCCGCGCCGGTGAAATCGCCCAGCGTCTTGGCGCGCGCGTCTTGTTCCAAATAATAAAAGATCGGCAAGGTGAATGTGCCCTGCCGCAAATCACTGCCGACCGGTTTGCCGAGTTCGTTTTCGTCCGCCGTGAAATCGAGAATGTCGTCCACCATTTGGAACGCCATTCCCAAGGTACGCCCGTACTCTTTCAGCGCGGCAATCTCGTTTTCCGGCGCGCCGCTCAAAATCGCGCCGCCTTCCGTCGCGGCGACGAACAACGACGCGGTTTTGCTTTCGATGTGGCGATAATATTCTTCGCGATTGGGGGGCCAGTGCGCGCGCGCAAAATCCTGGCGAATCTCGCCTTCACAGATCGTCATCAGCGTCCGCGCAAAAATTCGCATCACGCGAAAATTTTCGATGCTTGCCGCGATGTCCGCCGCGCGCGCCAGCAGAAAATCGCCTGCCAGCACCGTCGCGGTACCGCTCCAGCGCGAGTTGACCGTCGGGCTGCCGCGCCGCACGGACGACTTGTCAATCAAGTCGTCGTGGATCAACGTTGCCGCGTGCACCAGTTCGGTCGAGATCGCCAGCGTGATCGCTTGCTCCGGATCGGTCGGATGAAACCGCGTCGCCAGAACGCACAACCCCGGGCGAATGCGCTTGCCGCCGCTGCCGATCAGCATTTCGAAAATATTTGCCAGCGGAATGTATTCGACGCGCACCGTCTCGCGCAAGCGCGCTTCGATTTGTTGCAACTCATTTTGGATGGGCGCAAAGATTTGCTGAATACTCACGAGTCCTCACTCACTATGGATCAACCGAGCACGGCTCGACAATTTTCCGTTGTGATTCGCGCAACCGTCGCCGGTTCGATCTTTTTCAGTTCCGCGATTTTCGCGGCGACGCGCGCCACATTCGCCGGTTCGTTGCGCTTGCCGCGCAAGGGTGACAAGTACGGCGCGTCCGTTTCGATCACAAAGTGTTCCAGCGGCAACGCAGACGCGAGCGCGTGCAGGCGCGGCGCGTTTTTGAACGTCACGCTTCCGGCGAACGAAATCAGATAACCCAAGTCAATCGCGGCGCGCGCCATCGTCTCATCGCCGGAAAAGCAATGCAGGATGCCGCGCGGTTTTGTGGAAGCGTTTGAAAAAACGCCGAGCACTGCCATCACCGCGTCGTCGGCATCGCGATTGTGAATCACGACCGGCTTGCCCAGTTCCGCCGCGAGATCGAGTTGCGCGTTGAAAACGCGTTCCTGCAATTCGCGCGGCGCGGCATCGGCGTAATGAAAATCCAAACCGATTTCGCCAATGCCGACAACTTTGGGATGTGTCGCTAGATCGCGAATCGCCGCGCGGTTTTCATCGTTCCAAGTTTCCGAGTGGTGCGGATGAATTCCGACGACGGCGTAAACGATTTCGTATTTTTCCGCCAGCGCGATTGCCGCGCGACTCGACGCGACATCTGCGCCCGCCGTGATGATCGCGCCCACTCCGGCATCCTCCGCGCGCGCGATCACCGCGTCGAGATCATTGGCGAATTGCGCGTCGTCCAAATGGCAGTGCGCGTCGATCAACATATTCGTGCTTGTCATTGCGGTAACTGCTCAGCCCATTGTCATGCTGAGCGAAGCGAAGCATCTCGCTAATCGCGAATTGCGAGACGCAAAGCGTTCGTCGCAAAAACCGCTCCTCAGAATGACAGCCTGAGCAGTTACTCATTGCGAGTGTTGTGCGCGAAGCAATCCCCAAATTGCAACACGGAGATTGCTTCGTCGCATCGTTCGACTGCGCTGCGCTCCGCTCACGATGCTCCTCGCAATAACACCGCCAATCATTTCGGCGTGAGCCACGCCAGCCCGACCACGCCGGGACCGACGTGTGTGCCGGAAACGGGACCGGTTTCTGCGAGCGTCACTTGGGCGTTCGGCACTTGCGCCACCAGCAAATATTTCAGACGCCGCGCCAGCACTTCGGCGTAGCAATGCACGACCGCGACTTCTTGACTCAAGCCCTGTTCCGTCGCGATCTCGACGAGCCGTTCCAGCGCGGCTTGTTGCGTGCGCGCCGCGCCCAGCGGCAACACTTCGCCGCGCGCAATCGAAAGCAAAGGCTTGACGTTCAACATTGCGCCGACCATTCCGGCGGCTTTGCCCAAGCGTCCGCTCCGCTGCGCGTATTGCAACGAATCGAGCATCGCGATCAGGCGCGGACGTCCGCGCAACGATTCCACCAATTCGATGATCTGCATCAAGTTCGCGCCGCGCGCCGCCGCGCGCGCGGCTTGGACGGCGAGCCACCCTTGCGCCATACTCAATTGTTGCGAGTCCACCACTTCGATCATCACCGGCGCGTCTTGCTTGACGCTTTGCGCGGCAAGACGCGCGGAGTTGAACGTGCCGCTCAACGAACTCGCGACGTGGATCGAAATGATCTGGCGGCTCGTGCGCGCGAGTTGGCGATACGTTTCTTCGAACACACCGACCGCTGGATTCGAAGTCGTCGGCGGCTTGGGCGTGGACGCCAACAAGCGATAGAACCCTTCCGTGTCCAAATCCAACTTGTCGCGGTACGTTTTGTTGCCGACCTGGACGGTGCACGGAACGATCGTGATGTCCAGCCCTTGCATCAACGACAGCGGAATGTCCGCCAAACTATCGGTGACGATCTTGACGTTTGCCATAATTATTTCAATCCCGCCAGTTTCAAACCCGCGTCCAACACATCGCGCCGTTTGTGATTTTGGGTCGTCTCGACGTAAAAGCGCATAATCGGTTCCGTGCCGGAGAAACGAATGACCAACCAACCGCCGTCGGCAAGCAAATATTTAAAGCCGTCCATCAAATTGATCCCGGTCACTTTGAATCCGGCGATCTCGCTCGGCTGCGCGCTTTGCAAACGCGCGATGATCGCGCCGCGCTGTTCTTCCGGAAACGACGTGTCAATCCGTTCGTAGTAATGCGGTCCCACCAATTCAAACAGATGATCGAGCAATTGCGACGGCGTTTTGCCGGTCTGCACGACGAAATCGAGCAGATACAATCCGGCGACGATCCCATCGCGTTCCGGAATGTGTCCTTGGAATGCGTACCCGCCCGATTCTTCGCCGCCGATCAGCGCTTTCGTCTCGACGATTTTCGGCGCGACGTACTTGAACCCGACGCCGGTTTCATAAAGCGGCACATTGAAACGCTTTGCCAGTTTATCGAGCATCACCGTCGTATTCAGCGTTCGCACAATCGCGCCGCGCTGTCCGCGCACTTCCAGCAGATACAACGCGAGCAGCGCGTACATCTGCAACTGATTGATGAACACGCCCTTTTCCGTCGAGCCGCCGATGCGATCCGCGTCGCCGTCCGTCGCGATGCCGAGATGCGCGCGTTCGCGCTTGACGAGTTCCATCAAGTGGTTGACGTTCGGCGGAATCGGTTCGGGGTTGTTCATCTCCGGGAAACTGGGATTGCGATGATCGTGAATTTCGACGACGCGCGTCGCGCCGCCCGCGAGCAAATCTTTGAACCAGCCCATCCCCGCGCCCCACATCGAATCCACTGCGACCGTCAGTCCAGCTTGGCGCAACGGCGCGCGGTTCACGAGTTTATCGAGTTGCTTGACGAACGCCGGCTTGGGATCGAAGATTTCGATCAAGCCCTTGGCGCGCGCGTCATCAAAGTTGACGCGCTGGATTTCCTCCGGCGGCGGAATGAGCGATTCGATCTGTTTCAACCCTTCCGGCGCGATCGCGCCCGCGTAGTCGGCGCGCACCTTGAACCCGCCCCAGATCGGCGGATTGTGTGACGAAGTGAGGTTGACCGCGCCGTGCGCGTTCTGCGCGAGAATCGCGTACGAAATAACCGGCGTCGGCGTTGGGCGATCGACGAGATACACTTTGATTCCGTGCGCGGCAAGCACTTCGGCGACCGCCTGTGCGAACAAGTCCGATTCAAAACGCGTGTCGTAGCCGACGACCAAGCCGCGCGTCGTCTGTTTCGTCGCGATCAAATAGCGCGCCATTCCTTGCGCGCACCGGCGCACGTTTTCAAACGTGAAATCCTCGGCGATCACGCCACGCCAGCCGTCCGTGCCGAAAATAATTTGAGTAGGCATCGTTGTCCTCAAGCGCAGTGTTCAGTATTCAGTTTTCAGTATCAAGTGAACTGAATACTGAACACTGAATACTGAATACTGTTCACTGGATTGTCTCCTGAATCACCGCCGCAATCGCGTTTGCCGCGCGTTCAATCGCGGCGGCGTCTTGTCCTTCAATCATCACGCGCGCCAAGTTTTCCGTGCCGGAGTAGCGCACCAAAATTCGCGCGTCGCCCAGCGCGGCGCGCGCGCGCGCGATCTCATTTTGAATCGCCGGAAATTGATCGAGCGGCGGCTTGCGCGGGACGCGCGCGTTCACCAGCACTTGCGGGTAGCGCGTCATACACGCGGCAAGTTGCGAAAGCGATTTTCCACTGCGCGCGATCACATCCGCCACGCGAATCGCCGTGTACAAACCATCGCCGGTCGTGTGCCCGCCGTCGAACAAAATGATGTGCCCCGATTGTTCGCCGCCGATCACCGCGTCTAACACGCGCATCTGCTCGGTCACCCAGCGGTCGCCGACGATGGTACGTTCCATTTTGATCCCGGCGTCGCGCAGCGATTTTTCCAAGCCGATGTTCGCCATCACAGTCGAAACGACCGCGTGATTATTCAACTTGCCGCGCGTTTTCAAATCGCGCGCGAGAATCGCCAGCACGAAATCGCCGTCCACGAAATTGCCGCGCTCGTCCACGAACACCGCGCGATCACCATCGCCGTCGAACTGCGCGCCGAAATCCGCACGCTCGCGCAAAACTGTTTCGCGCAGCACTTTGGGTTCCAGCGCGTTGTAGCCGTGATTGATATTGAGTCCGTCCGGCTGATGGTTCAGCGCGAGCACCTCCGCGCCTAGTTCGCGCAAAACGCGCGGCGCGAGATCGAACGTCGCGCCGTTGTTGCAATCAATGACGACGCGTTTGCCGCGCAAGATCGGTTGCCGCGCGACGGCGTTCAGCAGAAAATCAAGGTACGCGCCGATGTGTTTACCGTCGTCGTGGCGTTGTCCGATCGCACCGATCACTGCGCGCGAAATATCGTCGCGCTCCCGCGAAGCGTGCGCCAGCGTTTCGATTTTGTTTTCGGCGGCATCGGGAATTTTGAAACCATCCGCGCCAAAAATCTTGATCCCGTTGTAATCGAACGGATTGTGCGACGCAGAAATTGCGATGCCGCACCGCGCGTTCAGCGCGCGCGTCAGAAACGCGATCCCCGGCGTCGGCAACACGCCGACGTGCAACGTGTCAAAGCCCTGCGCCATCAATCCGGCGGCGAGCGCGCTTTCGATCATCGCGCCGCTGATGCGCGGATCGCGTCCGAGCAGCGCGAGCGCGGGACGCGGCGTCTGCCCCAGCACTTTGCCCAGCGCGCTGCCAATGTGCGTGACGAATTCCGGCGTCAGCGGAAATTGATTCGCGATGCCGCGAATGCCATCAGTGCCGAAGAGTTTTTCCATTTACAAGTGATGCTGCTTCTTCAGCGCGGCGAGATCCGCTTCGACCATCTTTTCGATCATCTGCTCGAATGTGACGGTTGGCTCCCAACCCAATTTCGTTTTCGCTTTGGTCGCATCACCGATCAGCAAGTCTACATCGGCGGGGCGCAGATCGGCTTCGTTCACGTAAACGTATCTCTGCCAATCCAAATCCACGCACTCGAACGCGACCTGGCACAGGCGTTTGATCGAATGAGTTTTGCCGGTGGCGATCACGTAATCTTCCGGATGATCTTGTTGCAACATCAAGTTCATCATCCGCACGTAATCCGGCGCCCAGCCCCAATCGCGCTGCGCGTCCAGATTGCCGAGCGGCAGTTTATCGGCAAGCCCCAGCGCGATCTTCGCCGCGTTGTACGTGACCTTGTGCGTGACGAATTCCAAGCCGCGCCGAGGCGATTCGTGATTGAACAAAATACCGGAGACGGCGAACAAGTTGTACGACTCGCGATAGTTGATCGTGATCCAATGCCCGTACACTTTGGCGACGCCGTACGGACTGCGCGGATGAAACGGCGTCGTCTCTTTTTGCGGCACCTCGACGACTTTGCCGAACATTTCGGACGACGATGCTTGGTAAAAACGGATTTCCGGATTGACGATGCGGATCGCTTCCAACATTCGCGTCACGCCGAGCGCGGTGAATTCGCCGGTCAGCACCGGTTGTTTGAACGATGTCGGAATGAACGATTGCGCGGCGAGATTGTACACCTCAGTCGGTTTGTGTTCGCGCAAAATATCAATCAGCGAAACTTGATCGAGCAGGTCACCCTGCACGATGCAAATTTTGTCCTGAATGTCAATGATGCGCTCGAAATTGATCGTCGAAGTGCGGCGCACCATTCCGATCACATCGTACCCTTGCTCCAACAAAAATTCGGCAAGGTACGAACCGTCCTGGCCGGTGATGCCGGTAATCAACGCGCGTTTCTTCGTCACTCTATCTGTTTCCTTTCACTTGATTTCGCCAATACTCCAAAATATCTTGCAGACTTGTCTCCAACGGAATCGTCGGCGTCCAGCCGGTCTGCGCGCAAAATTTCGCCGCGTCGCAAATGAGGATCGGCGTATCGGACGGGCGCAAGCGCGCCGGGTCTTGCTCGATCCGGATCGCCAGATGACTTTGCTTCAGCATCAGCTCGACCACCGTTTGAATCGTGACCGCGTGCGCGCTGCCGATGTTGTACACCTCGCCGGGAACGCCGCGTTCGAGCGCGAGATCGTACGCGCGCACCATATCGCGCACGTCCGTAAAATCGCGCTGCGCGTCCAGATTGCCGACGCGCAGCACCGGCGCGCGCGCGCCGCTTTCGATCTCGGCGATCTGCTTGGCAAAGTTCGACGTGACGAACTGCTCGTTCTGGCGCGGACCGATGTGATTGGACGGGCGCACGCGCACAATCGCGAGTTGGTGGCTGAGAAAATATTGCAAGCCCAAAAAATCTTGCGCGATTTTGCTGACCGCGTACGGACTATCGGGGCGCAGCGGCGTCGCTTCCGTGATCGGCAGATCGCGCGGTTCGATCCGACCGTACTCGTCCAGCGAACCGACGACGAGGACGCGCGCCGACGATTGCGCACGCGCGGCAGCGTGCAACACGTTCACTTGCGCGCGGATGTTGACCTCCAGCGTCGCCCACGGATCGCGCCACGACACCGGCGCAAACGCTTGCCCGGCGAGATGATAAATGCGCGTGGGCTGAGTCCGCGTCAACAATGATTCACAAAAACGCGCGTCGGTCAAATCGCCGGAAATGAACGCGACGCGCCTACCCAGATGCGCGAGGTTCGCCGTTGCGCCAATGCCTGCGCCGAAAATCTGCGCATCGGGCTGAGTCAGCAAAAAATCAGCCAGATGGCTACCGGCAAAACCGTTCATTCCTGTAATCAATACGCGCATCGTGTGGGCTCCACTAGTTCGGGGCGCATTATACCTTAATTCGGCGCGATTCGCAAAACGTTTGCCGCGTTTGCCAACGCGGTGGGTTGGGAATACAATAGATCCTCAAAGATAAAAATGTTGCGACGGTCGGCGGTCATCGGTCGGCGGTCGTAGTTGGAGAGTCATCGTGGAATCGAAATTTTGCGAACGGTGTGGAAACCCACTTGAACGGCGCGTCGTCGAAGAAAATCATCTGCGCCCGGTGTGTCCGGTATGTGGTTTCATCGTCTATCTCAATCCGCCGATTGCGGCAGGCGTGATCGCGGAACGCGCGGATGGTAAAATCGCGCTGGTCTTGCGCGGCGAAAATCCGGGCAAGGGGTTGTGGGGGTTGCCCGCCGGGTTTATGGAGATTGACGAAACCGTCGAACAAGCCGCGCAGCGCGAATGCCTGGAGGAGACCGGCTTGCGCGTCGAGTTGCGCGATTTGCTGGGCGTGTGGTCATACCATCACCAGGAGAAACAAACGGCGGGCGTCCTCGTCGTCTACGCGGCGCGTGTGGATGGCGGCACGCCGCGCGCGGGGAGCGATTCCGTCGAAGTAAAATTTTTCGCGTTGGACGAAATTCCGGACGCGCAACTCGCGTTCGCGACGCACCGCGACGCGATTGCGCGTTGGCGAGAGAAGAAAATGAGCCAATGAACCAATTGACCAATGAGCCAAATCATCGCGGATGATTTGGCTCATTGGTTTATGCCGAGTCCAAGCTCTGCGGCGAATTGCTGCGCGCGCAACAATTCGCGGAGTGTGACAGTGCGATTCAATTCGGGATAGTGAGACGCGTGATAGCGCGGGCGATACTGCGCCATCACGTTGACGTACGTCCGTGGTGAGATGTCGTGCGCCAGCCAGCGCAAGGTTTCGCGTGTGCCGGCAAGATCGTCCGGCAACAGCAGATGCCGCACGAGCAGACCGCGCGTCGCGATGCCCCATTCATCCATTTGCAAATCGCCCACCTGCCGATGCATCTCTTGCGCCGCCGCGCGATTGATCGCGGGATAATCGCGCGCCTTGGAATATTGGCGCGCGATTTCCGCGTCGGCGTATTTCATATCCGGCATATAAAGATCCACGACGCCGTCGAGCAGCGCGAGCGCTTCCGGCGAATCGTACCCGCCGGTGTTGTAGACGATTGGGATACGCAAACCGGCTTGCGCGGCGATCAGCGTCGCCGCGAGAATCGGCGCGACGACGTGACTGGGGCTGACGAAATTGATGTTGTGACACCCGCGCGCTTGCAGACGCAACATCGCCGCCGCCAGGTCTTCAGGTTCGACCTCGTTCCCCTCGCCCAGTTGACTGATTTCGTAATTCTGGCAGTAGACGCACCGCAAGTTGCACCACGCGAAAAAGATCGTCCCCGATCCGCCGCGCCCAACGAGCGGTGGTTCTTCTCCAAAATGCGCGCCGTAACTCGCGAGCACGGCGCGCGCGCCCGTGCGACACACCGCGCCCTGGATCGTCGTGTGACGATTGACGCCGCAATGCTGCGCGCACAAATCGCATCGTTCCAAGTGTTGGTACGCCGCGCGCGCGCGCGCCGCCAGTTCGCCGGTTTTGTGCAGACGAAGGTACGCCGGCTCGAACATTGCTGGGCTCACATTCCAATCGCGCAGCCGTCCGCGCGCGGATCACTTCCGCCCCAGAGCGTTCCGTCCGGCTCGCGCCGAATGATTTGTCCGCGCCCAAACGTCGCGCGCGCATAGCCGCTGACCGGCACAACCGAATGCCCCATCTGCGCCAAGCGTTCCATCGTCTCAGGTTCGATTCCTTCTTCAAGTTGCACCGCGCTGGATGGCTGCGCTGCGGTCAAGCAAAAACGCGGACGATCGAGCGCGGCTTGCGGATCGAGATCGTCGTCAATCATTCCGGCGACGACTTGGACGTGCCCTTGCGGCTGCATAAATCCGCCCATCACGCCAAAGGGCGCGTACAACGATCCGTCCGCTTCGCGCGTGATCATTCCGGGAATGATCGTGTGGTACGGTCGTTTGCGCGGCGCGAGCGCGTTGGGGTGATCGGGAGCGAGCGAAAAGTTGTTGCCGCGATTTTGCAGCGTAAAGCCCCAGCCCTGCGGAACGATCCCGGTCCCAAAGCCCATATAATTTGAATTGATGATCGAGGCGCCGTTGCCTTGCGCGTCCACCACGCAAAAATACACCGTGTCCGACGACGCCACCGGCGCGCCGTGGCGCGTGTCCAGCGTAGCGTATTCCGGACTGATCAGCGCGCGCCGCGCCGCCGCATATTTTTTCGACAGCAAGCCGGCAAGCGGCGCAGGCGAAAATTTTGGATCGGCGACGTACCAACTCGTGTCTGCAAACGCGACGCGCAGCGCTTCGATCAACAAGTGCCACCGCGCCGCGCTCGATGGCGCGCTCGCTTTCAGATCGAATCCTTCGAGAAGGTTCAGCGCGATCAATGCGGCAAGTCCTTGTCCGTTTGGCGGGCACTCCCATACGCGATAGCCGCGATACGTCGCGCTGATTGGTTCATCCCAGGTTGATTCGTGCGCGGCGAGATCGTCCGGCGTCATCACGCCGCCGGATTGCCGGATCACGTCCGCAATCGCGCGCGCGATCTCGCCGCGATAGTACGCGTCCGTGCCGCCTTCGGCAATCGCGCGGAACGTGCGCGCGAGTCCGGGGTTGCGAAAGAGTTCGCCGGCGTGCGGACCGCGTCCATCCAGCGTCAGTTCGCGTCCGTTCAACGCGGCTTTGAGTTGACGTTCCGCGCCGCGCTGCCAAAAGTACGCCGTCGTCGGCGCGACCGGAAATCCTTTTTCTGCAAGTTCAATCGCGGGTACGAGAATTTCGCTCATCGGCATTGTGCCGTGCCGCGCGATCAGATCGCACCACCCCGCGCACGCGCCGGGCACCGTGACGTTATGTGCGTGATAGGGATCGGAGATTTGGTGATGGGGTGATTGGAGGTTTTGTTGCTTGATCACGTCAATCGTCAACGCGGCGGGCGCGCGCCCAGAGCCATTGAGCGCGGTGATATGTTTCGTGCACGCGTCGTAGAACAGCGCAAAAAAATCGCCGCCGAGTCCGGTGGAAGTCGGCTCGGTAACATTCAGCGCGGCGGCGGTGGCGATTGCCGCATCGGCGGCGTTGCCACCCTGCAATAAGATTTTTACTCCCGCCATCGTCGCGAGCGGCTGGCTGGAGGCAACCATTCCATGGCGCGCGAGGACGGGGGAGCGGCGGGAGGCAAAGTCGAATGACATAATCCCTCGTTTCAAAAGTTCAAAGTTCAAGGTTCGATGTTGAACTTGGAACCTTGAACTTTGAACCTCAAGCTCACTATGCGGCGCGCGAGCCGGGCACTGCGACCGAGTGGAGCAACTCGTCCACGACCGCGCGCGCGTCCACGTTCTTCAGGCGCGCGGCGGGGCTGACGATGAGCCGGTGCGCGAGCGCGGCTCCGGCAAGCGCTTTGATGTCGTCGGGGATGACGTAAGCGCGACCCTGGATCGCGGCGCGCGCTTGCGCGGTTTTGTAGAGCGCGAGCGAGCCGCGCGGGCTCGCGCCGAGATAGATATCGGGATGTTTGCGCGTCGCTTCGATCAGCGCGAGGATGTACTCTTTGACGAGCGCGTCAATGTACACATCTTTGACCGCGCGCTGTGCGTGCGTCAATTCATCCGCGCGGGCAACCTGATCGATCTGATCGATCGGGTGCGCGAATTGCTGCGCGTCGAGCATCGCCATTTCGTCTTGCGGGGCAGGATAGCCGAGGTGGAGGCGAAGCATAAAGCGATCGAGTTGCGCTTCGGGCAAGGGAAACGTGCCTTCGTACTCGATGGGATTTTGCGTTGCCATCACCAGAAACGGTTGCGGCATCGGATACGTGATGCCGTCCACGGTGACCTGGCGCTCCTCCATACATTCGAGGAGCGCGCTTTGCGTCTTGGGCGTCGCGCGATTGATCTCATCGGTCAGCACGATTTGCGCGTGCACGGGTCCGGGACGAAATTCGAATTCGCGCGATTTTTGGTTGAAGACGCTGACGCCGGTCACATCGGTCGGCAACATATCCGGCGTAAATTGAATCCGCTTGAACGAACAGCCCAACGATTTTGCCAGCGCGCGTGTGAGCATCGTCTTGCCGACGCCCGGCACATCTTCGATCAGCAAATGCCCCTGACACAAGAGCGCGATCAGCGCGAGTTCGACTTCGTTATGTTTGCCCAGGATCACGCGCTCGACATTCGCGGAAATTTTTTGCGCGAGCGTTTGAACGATTTGGATGTCAGACATAGTTTTTTGGGGGTTGGGTGATTAGTGATCGGCGAGTAGATGATTGGGTGATTGGGCAACGTGTTGACTAATCACCGATTACCAATCACTGCTTGACTGAACTACGGATTCGCAATCGTGAAACGGATTTCGCACGGCGGCGGATATTGTCCGTCTTTTTGGACGACCATCAGGCGTAACCAGTAGACGCCGTTGGGCAACGTGCGCGTGGCGAGGCGCGCCAGCACCTCGTTTACGATTGGCGCGTCGCCATTGCCCAGCATCGCGTAGTTCGTGTTGCCATCGGTGCGATATTCGACTTTCCAGTACTGTAAGATCGGATGCGTCGCCGTGCCGCGAACTTCGATGATGTCAGTCACCTGACTGTCCATCGTCGGCGCGCTGATCGTCGCGCTGGAATTGCGACACGCGAGCGGCGACGCGCTGGTCGGCGTGCGCGCGGGCAGAGTTGGCGTTAGCGTCAATGTTGCCACAAGTGTCGGCGTGGATGAGGGTTCGAGCGTGACGGTGGGTAACAAGGTCGCGGTGGGTGGGAACGCGGTGGGTTGACCGAGCGTTGGCAGGACGGCGGGCAGGGGTGTGGGCTCCGCCGGTTGGCAACTTGAAATCAATCCAAGTGTGGTGATGAGGAACAGCATGCAAAAATATCGTCGCATTACTCAACCTTGAGTGTTCAGTATTCAGGCATCAGAAAATATTGTCTGGCGACTGTCTACTGACGACTGACGAGTTGCTTGCTTCGCGCGTCTCCCTGGAACGCCGGCACGCGTCCTTCTTCCGTGATGCGGTACAAGTCCTCTGGTTTTTCCAAGCGGTCGGTGAACAAGATGCCGTCGAGGTGATCGATCTCGTGTTGAAACGCGCGCGCGAGCAATCCTTCGCCGGTCAGTTTGACTTCCTTGCCGTTGCGGTTCAAACCCTTGACGATCACTTTTTCTGCGCGGCGCACCATACCGACGTACCCCGGAATCGAAAGACATCCTTCCTCGCCAATCTGTTCGCCTTCCGCTTTGACGATTTCCGGATTGACGAGCGCGATGCGTTCGCCGCTGTATTTGATGCGGCGTCGTTTTTCGCGCGCTTCGGCTTCAATCGTATCGTCCACCTCTTCCTTCGTCATCTCGACGATAAAGACGCGCGCGCTCACGCCGATCTGCGGCGCGGCAAGTCCAAGTCCGTACGCTTCGTGCATCGAATCGAACATATCGTCAATCAGTTTTTGGATCGCCGCGTCGACGCGTTTAACTTTTTTTGCTTTTTGCCGGAGCGCGGGATGCTCCGAAGTGAGTATTTCTTTGATAGCCATTCCATCAGTATCCAGTATTCAGTATTCAGTATCCACTGAATGCTGAATACTGAACACGATCTCCCACTCAGTATCATCTCAATCTTTCAGGGGAGACGCCGGCGAAACTCTTGTGAAAATCTGACCGCCGTTTGACTCGGCTTGATACCACCACCTGCGATAATCATGGCAACCCTGATACCGGTAGGCGACCTGAG
>VGOB01000002.1 GCA_016865935.1 Chloroflexota bacterium
ATTCCGCCCGATACGACCGAATGCCCGCCGAGCAAGATCGGTTGCGGCGTTTCGCGCGCGGCAAACGTCAACGCGCGAATGAACGGATCGGCGATCTCTTCCGCGCGCAGCAAATCGGCATTGAAGCGATCCGACGCGGGTGGGTCAAGTTTGCGATGCGCGAACAAAACGCGCGTGTCCAGGATCGCGGCGTCGCCCAGCCGCGCGAGCGCGGCGAAAAATTCGCGCGCGCCGACCGCGTCCAGAAAATCGCCCAGCAGGGAACGCACCTCGCCGCGCGCGATCCGTCCACTCGCGCGCATTCCGCGCTCCTCGCTGAAAATGCGCCACTGACAGCGCGTCGCGCGCTCGAGCGTTTGCGCGATCGACGCGGAGACGCGCCCGGCGATCAGCGCGGTGGCGGCGCGGTTACCCAAGACGCGTTTCACTTTTTCGATGCGCGTCCGATCGAGCGGCGCGGCGTCCAGAAACGCGCGCAGATGGTTGCCGACCGCCGGGTGCTGTGCGGTCGTCAGCAAATCCGTGGGCGTATCAATGTCGAGTTGCGTCGCCGCGTTTTTGGCAAGCGGGAGTACGCGCAAATGCGCGCGTTCGCCCAGACGAAACGCGAGATCGTTGTCCACGGCAGGCGGTTCGATCCGTTCCAGCGCGTCGCCGGGCGACCACGCGGCAAAATCGCACGAGTAGAAATTGTTGGCGACTAGGGTATTCGGCTCAGCCAGGACTGTATGAATCATCGCGCGCCAATCGTCGGCGCGCATCAGGATGCCGCTGCCACCGCCGATGTAGAGCGGCAGCGCGGCGCGATATTTGCGGACGAGATGGGCGAGGCAATTGCCCCAGTGAAATTCTTCGTCAAGCGGATCGTTTTCGATCTGCGCGCCGAGCGCGCGCGCGGTCGCCGCGAACGATTCACTGCGCGTCGCGACGACGATCGCGCCAATCTCCGGAATCGTCCGAATTTTTTCCAGCGTATCGCGCGCGGCGGCGCATTGCGCGTCCGCGACGAGTTGCTCGACGTGGCATTCAGCCGTACCTTTGACGAATAAAAAAAGCGTGGCGGTTTGGGTCACGGGAAACTCCGGTGCAAGTGAGAATGAAAAGGGGCTAGGGGACGCGCCCCTAACCCCAGGACATTCTATCGTGTGACGGCGGATTACGTTTCGGGTTCGATCAAGCCATAGTTGCCGTCGGTGCGTCGGTACAACACGTTGATGTTGCCATGCTCTCGGTTGGCGAAGACGAAAAAGTTGTGTCCCAACAACTCCATTTGCTCGATGGCTTCTTCTTCCGTCATCGGCGGGGTGTGGAACCGTTTGACGCGGACAATGCGCGGCAGATCGGCTGGCGGCGCGGTTTCGATTTCGGGGAGCGGCGTTTTTTCGCCTTGCGTGCGTCCGCGCGCGCGGCGTCCTTTGTACCGGTCGATCTGCTTGTACAGTTTCTCCGCGACCGTGTCTACGGCAACGGTGAAATCAGCGGCGCGCTCTTCGCCGCGCATAATCGTGCCGTTGGTGCGGAGCGTAACTTGCACGACCTGGCTTTGGTTCGCGTTGCGCGTATTCTCGAGTGCGAGTTCGACGCGCGCCTCCTTCAGCCCGGGCAGATAGCGATCCAGTTTGCCGATTTTCTTTTCGACGTACTCTTTGAGCCAATCGGACACTTCCAAGTTTTTGCCGTTGATGATCAGTTGCATGGCTTCCTCCGTCGCTTGAATTTGGATTCTACAAACTCATGGTCTCGTTGGAGAATGTTAGTGGTGTCACCTCCTTAAGGTTTCAGGTTTCAAGTTGCCTGTTTCAAGTTGAAACCTGAAACCTGTAACCTGAAACTCGGGATGTAATTGCATTAGCGGGCGACGGCTAAACCCCACACGGATTGCGCGCCGTGCGCGTACAGCGCGGCGCCGCACGCGTCCATCGTCGCGCCGGTCGTGCACACATCGTCCAGCAGCAGAATCCGCGCCCCGCGCACCTGCGGCGACGCGACGAATGCATCGCGCACGTTTTCGCGCCGTCCCACCGCGTCGAGTTCGGTTTGCGAGCGCGTGGCGCGTGTGCGCGTCAACGCGTCAGGGTGCACCGGCAAATGGTGCCGCGCGCTCAGGGCATTGGCAAGGAGCGCGGACTGATTGTAGCCGCGCGTGTTTTCGCGTTCGGTGTGCAGGGGCACGGCGATAATTGTATCCACGGGGAGCGGAAAGGTCAAGAGGTAGGTGTGGAGCATCGTTCCAAAGTGATCAGCCAGTTCGAGGCGGTGGGAGTACTTGAACGCGTGAATCGCGTCGCGCAGCGCCCCATCGAAAAACGCGACCGCGCGCGTTCCATCAATCCCGATGGGTAATTTCGCGCAGTACGGGCAGTGCGGCGACGCCAGCGGTCTGCCGCAACGTTGACACAACGGCGGCAGGATGTTTTCAAAGCGGGCGGCACAGGTCGCGCACAGCCAGGGTCCCGTGCGTCGGCAGACGGCGCAGCGCGGGGGAAATATGAAATCGAGTAGCGCGTTTCGCAGAGCCGCGCCATTGCGGGCGAGTCGCGCGAGCATAGTCCTCCGAAAAAGTTACGTGATTTCCAATTCGATCAGATCGCCGATCGCCGTGTTTGTTTGCGCGATAACTCCGGCGGGGAGTTCCAACACATCCACGGCGCGTGAAACGAACGGGCTGGCGCGCCACGGCGGCATCGCCGGGATCAGATGGACGACGCGTCCGGCGCGATCCAGGAACAACACGTCTATCGCAAACGACATTCCAATCGTGTGAATCGCGTTTTCGCCGCGCAACAACAATCCTTCGCCGGGTTGGAGCGGCGCGTGTCCCAGCAAGCCGCGCAAGCGCGTCCACCAACTTGCGGCGACGGCGCCGTGGGTGACCAGGGGCGCGTGGCGCGTGCGATTGTGCGCGCGTAATTTATTTGATGCCAAAGCCGCCGCCCGTCGTGAATTGCAACACCGCCGGACCCAGCAACACGATCAGGATCGAGGGAAAGACCAGGAAGACGAGCGGGATCACCATTTTGACCGGCGCTTGGTTGGCCAGTTCTTCGGCGCGTTGCCGGCGTTTGACGCGCATTTGCTCGGATTGGATGCGGAGCACTTTGGAGAGACTGACGCCCAGTTGATCGGCTTGGATGACGGCGGCGATAAAGTTCGTCATATCCGGCACGTCGCACCGATTCGCCATATCGCGCAGCGCCTCGCGGCGAATTTTGCCGAGCCGCACTTCGGCGGCGGCGCGTCCGAAGGCGCGGCTCAGTTCATTGTCCGCCTTCTCGACGACTTTCGCCATTGCCGCGTCGAACCCGAGTCCGGCTTCCACGCTGATCGTCAGCAAGTCGAGCGCGTCGGGCAGGGCGCGTTGAATATCGTGCTGGCGCGTGCGAATTTTCGAAGTCAGCCAAAATGCCGGCAGGTAAAACCCCAGCACGAGCCCAAAGCCCCAAAAGAGAAAATTTTGCGGCGGCGGGGTCCGCAAGATCATCGTCAGGATCAACACGATGACGACGGTGACAAGCGCGGAGATCCCGCGCACGCCCAGGAAATCTGCCGCGCCCCAATGGTTGGGATTGCCTGCCAGTTCGAGTTGGCGTTTGAGGTTTTCGATATTGCGTTGCGGCGTAAAACGGTTGACCACATTGGCGGCGCCGCGAATCAGCGGCAGCGCGACGCGTTCGCTGAAGGGCATACGCATTTCCATTTCGGCGAGCGTGCGCGGGCGCGAGCCGTATGTTTGCAGGCGTTCTTGTTCGCGGCTGGGTTGCGAAGGAATGCTCAAGCCGATGAAAATCAGAATGACGCTCAAGCCGAGCAACAGGGAGGCGATCAGTTCCATAGTCTGCTCCGTTCTCTACACCTCGATATTGGTGATCCGCCGGATGATGAGATAGCCCGCGACGATCATTACGCCGCCGGTGATCAGCATGATAATCCCGCAGACTTCTTCGAACATCCGCCCGATATAAGTCGGGTTGATCATAAACATCACGACGCCGAGGATGAAGGGCAACAGCGAAATGACATAGCCGGAAAAGCGTTGCTGCGCGGTCATCGCGCGAATCTGTCCTTTGATGCGCACGCGTTCGCGGATCGTGTGGGAGATCGTATCGAGAATCTCGGCGAGGTTGCCGCCGACTTCGTGCTGAATGTTGATCGCGGTGATCACCAGATCGAGATCGTCGCTGCGAATGCGCTGGAGCATATGCGCCAGCGCTTCTTCAATCGTCAAGCCCAAGCCAATCTCGCGGACGACGCGCGCGAATTCGACCGACATAGGCGCGGGCAATTCGCGCGAGACGGTTTCCATTGATTGCAACAAACTATACCCGGAGCGCAGGGAGTTGGCGAGCAGGATCAACGTATCGCCCAGTTGGTTGTTGAAGGCATTCAGGCGGCGTCCTTGCAAGTGGCGGACCCAGAGGCGCGGCGCGTAAAAACCCAGAATGCCGCCCAGCATGCTAAACAGGAGATTGCCGCGTCCCAGAATGAATACGAGCGCAAAACCGGCGACGATGGCGACGAGGTTGAGTCCGATGAATTCGGCGGGAGTGAATTTCAGATCGGCGCGCGCCAGTTCCGCCGCGATTTTTTGCGCGGTGTTGCCGCCCAGCGCGCGATCCAAGCCGCGTAACCCGGTGCGGCGCTCCGTTTGCATTTCTTCGGTCTGGGCGGCGACGCGCGTGGCATAGCGATCCAGGCGCGATTCGATGTCGCCGGTCTGCGCGCTGAGAACGCGTTCCAAGCCGAAGAAGAACAGAAAGACAGCCAGGAACGCAATCCCGCTGAGAATAAGGGGTGAATCCATAAATGGCTCCTACGCAAACAACCGCGCGTCCACGCCGAAGATTTGCGGCGGCAGGAAAATATTGGCGGCTTCGATCTTTTCCATAAACTTGGGGCGAATGCCGGTCGGTTTGAGTTTGCCCAGGATTTGCCCGTCCTTCACTCCGGCGTGTTCGAACTTGAAAATTTCCTGCGTGACGATCACATCGCCTTCCATCCCTTGCACTTCGGTCACTTCGGTGACCTTGCGCGTGCCATCGCGCATCCGCGCGATCTGGATGATCAGATCAATCGCGCCGGCGATTTGTTCGCGGATCGCGCGCAAGGGCAAGTCCACGCCCGCCATCAGCACCATCGTCTCAAGACGGTGAATGCCATCGCGCGGAGTGTTGGCGTGCACGGTCGTCATCGAGCCTTCGTGCCCGGTGTTCATCGCTTGCAACATATCCAGCGCTTCGCCCGCGCGGCACTCGCCGACGATGATGCGGTCGGGGCGCATCCGCAGCGCGTTGACGACGAGGTCGCGCATCGTCACTTCGCCGCGCCCTTCGATGTTGGGCGGGCGCGATTCCAAGCCGATGACGTGCTCCTGGCGCAGCTGCAATTCCGCCGCGTTTTCGATCGTGAGGATGCGCTCGCCGTTCGGAATGAAACTGGAGAGAATGTTCAACGTGGTCGTCTTGCCGGAGCCGGTGCCGCCGGAAATGACGATGTTCAATTTCGCTTCCACACACGCCTTGCAAAATTCGATGAACTCGGTCGAAAAAGTGCCGCGCTTGACCAGGTCGTCAATCGTAAAGGGTTTCTTGGCGAATTTACGAATCGTGATCGTGGGACCGGCTAGGGCGAGCGGCGGGATGATGATGTTCACGCGCGAGCCATCGAGCAGGCGCGCGTCCACGTAGGGCTGACCTTCGTCCACGCGGCGACCCAGGGGCGAGACGATCCGGTCAATGATGCGCGAGACGTGCGCTTCGGTTTCGAACGTCGCCGGAACTTTTTCGATCTTGCCGTGCCGTTCGATGTAGATGTTGCGCGGACCGTTGACCATAATTTCGTCAATCGTCGGATCGTCCAACAGTTTTTCGAGCGGACCCAAGCCCAGCACTTCGGCGACGACTTCTTCGAACAGGCGCATCCGTTCCGCGCGCGCCAGCACCACTTCTTCCTGCGCGAGAAACACATCGAACATTTCTTGAATTTTCCCGCGCACCTGATCTTGCTTGGAGAGATCGAGTTTGGGGTCCAGATCAGCGACGATTTTTTGCTGGAGGCGCACTTTGAGATCGGCGTATGTATCGTGCGGCGGCGCGGGCGGTTGGCGGCGGCGCAACTCGTCCGGCGTTGCCGTGGGCGCAGTCGGCGTGGTTGGAATATTGGGTTGAGGCGGAGTGGTTTTTTCGATGCGTTTGAGAAGGGACATACGCGCTCGCTTTCAAGTCACGCGTCGGACCAAGGGTCCTACGCCGGATCATTTCTTTTTCGCCGCGGCTTTGTCTGGCGCGGCGGATTCCTTGTCGGGTTGCGCGCGGCGCAAGACGAGCCGCGCAAGATCGTAAATCTTTTGCGACAAGGGAAGATTTTTTTGCAACATCACAAAGGGTGTGCCGCGATTGATGGCGATGGTGGTGGAGCGTTCGTCTTTGGGCAGGGCAAGACTGACGGGATGTTTGACGCTCGCTTCGATGTCGCGGGCGCTGATGCCGCTGCGCCCGTCTTCTTTGTTCAAGACGAACAGCGTCTTGTCGGGCGGATACCCCAATTGCTCGGTCAATTCGAAAAAGAGTTTCGAGTTCTTGATGGACGGAATATCGGTGGTGGCGATCAGCAAAATCAGATCGGCGTGATCGAGAAAGAACACGGTGGATTCTTGGAACGATTTCCACAAGTCAATGATCACAAAATCGTACGACTTGTCGAGCAGTTCCATAATGCGTTTGAGATGTTCGAGTTTGACCAGTTCGGCAAGCTCAGGGCGCGAGGGCGCGAGCAGGACTTTGAGCGCGCTACTGTGCGCCGCCAGCGTGCCGTCTAACACTTCTTCGTCAATGTCGGTTTTGCCGCTGGCGAGATCGGCAATCGTGCGATTGCTGGGCAGGTTGAGCAGGACGCCGACATCGCCGAATTCCAGGTTCGCGTCCACGAGCGCGATGCGCGCTTTGGTTTCTTCGCGCAAGGCGACGGCCAGGTTGACCGCGATGGTGGTGGCGCCACTGCCGCCCTTGCTGCCCAGGATCGCGATCACTTTGCCGCCGCGCGGCGGCGGAGTCGGCGCGGCAGTCGTTGGCGCGGTGGGGGGCGGCGGCGCGGCGGCGCGGCGCGTGGCGGCGAATTGATAGACGCGATGGATGCTGGTGACGAGTTCTTCGCCCGAAAACGGCTTGATCAAAAACTCGCGCGCGCCCGCCAGCATCGAACGGCGCAAGTAATCCGATTCGCCCTGCACGGACATCATCACGACTTGCACGTTCGGCGCTTGCGCGGAGAGGGCTTCGCTCGCGGCGATGCCATCCATCTCCGGCATATTGATGTCCATCAAGACGACATCGGGCTGTAACTTGACAGCAAGCTCGACGCCTTCGCGTCCATTCGACGCGGTCCCGACGACTTCGATATCCTTTTCAAAGTAGAGCAGTTTTCTGACGTTTTCGCGCGTCTCGACGATATCGTCTACGATCAGGATGCGGATTTTCCCGGCGGGGCTGGATGGGTTGGTGGCAGACATCTACACCTTTGTCAAGTAATCCACTGCGCGCGCAACTCAGCGTCCCTGCGAAGTCAAGGGCGGGGTGAGATTGAACTTGAATCGCTTGTTGAGGTACTGCAAAGTGACCGGTTCCAGATCTACGGTTTTATGATCGCCGGCGCGCCGCAAGACGAGATCGATCTGTCCCTGTTCGCGCGCGCTTTTCAAAGCCAGCGCGTCTTGGCGATCCACCGCAAAGGTGAGGATACCGGCTTGCGCCGCGGCTTGGCTTCCTTCGCCTCCACTGGACCACGCGCCGACCTGAAGGATCAACACATCTTGCAACATCATTTGAGTGACCGGCAGACCCTCTAACCCGGTGCAGGGTTTGGCAGGCGGACAAGTCGGCAAGGACGCCGAGTCCAGGGTCAGCAAGAGATCGACATAGTCGCCGGGTTGCAACGCGTTGCCCACGCCCGTGATTTCGCTGATGCCGAATGCGATCGCGACTTTGCCTTCGGGGATGACAAAGGCGGCATTGGAACGCGTGCCGATTTCTCCGGCTTTTTTCTTGTCAATGATCATCGGGGGCAGGATGATCTGCCCGGGGAAAATAGGTTGAATCGCCAGCATTCCAACCACCTTGCTGGTTTCACTAAAGATTTCACCGGGAGGCAGCGCGGTTTCGGGCCACTCTTTGATGCCTACGGCATCCGGTCCAATGATCGAACGATCCGTGATGGGTTGAAGCGCCACCACCACTTGCTTGGTTGGAATTTGGCGCCCTTGCTCGACGGCGCTGCTGAGAACGAGAAACGTGCCAACCGCCGTGATGGCGCCGAGCAACAAGCCAAGTACTACTAGAATTCTTCCGCCACGTCGCATAAGTCTCCTTTCTCTGGTTGCTGGCAGGTATCAAACGCGAATCCCAAAGCCATTCTACTCCGAATTTGCGAAATTGACAAGAGAGCAAAAAATCAGGCAAAAAATCTTACTTGACAGTCAACCGATTTTGGCGTACACTGAGACCGGCAAACGGAACAATGCGATCAGTCGAAAACCATTAGGTTTGAAATAGTTTTGCGTCAAAGGAGCCGAGTCATGCAAGCATCGCGTATTTCAAAATTCATCTATGGGCTTGGGTTGTTGGCTTTGGTAGTTGCAGGTGTGGCGTTTGTTAATGCACCAATGCAGACGAATATCGCGCCGCTGGCAAATCAACCAGTACTTCAAGGGCGCACTCCGCCGCCAACGGCGACGGACTCTGGGACGCCCAACTTGACGGCGACACTCCAGTTTACCCAGACACAAACGGCAGTCGCGCAAACGGCTACGGCTCTGGCGCGCACTCAAACCTCGGTCGCGCAAACCGCCACTTCAGCCGCGCAAACGACGACGGCAGGACAAACGGCTACGGCTTTGGCGCGCACTCAAACTGCCGCCGCACAAAACGCAACTGCGACCGCGCTTGCCGCTACACAGACCGCGCTTGCTGCAACGCAAACCGTGCTAGCCCGAACCGCCACTTCGACGATGACCGCAGTGCCGACCGGAACTTTGGTCTATACGATCACGCCTTTGTCCGGCGGCGTTGTCGTGGCGACGATAACGAGCGTGCCAACGCCCACCTCCGCCTTGCCTTCCACCGGCTTGCCGTTGGCTTGGGTGATCGTCGCAGGCGTGTTGATCTTGATCGCGGTCGGTGCGCGGCACTTGCGGCAATCGGCGGATCGCTGACGGCGAGTCCGGTTTTCAAGAATGTGGCGGGTATGTCGCGCGCGGCATACCCGCCACTGTTTTTACGCGCGCGACAAATTGTTTTGCCCGCGCGCCGGTCATCTGAGAATCAAGGGCAAGAACAATCTGCCCGAAGCCGGCAGCGCGTGGCCACTCGGAACGGGACCTTTGATATTGTTCGCCTCGTTGTTGTTTTTCTCCATCACCAATCCGTAGGTATGACTGCAATCCAGTCCGTTCGCGTCCCAGCACGTGTCCACTTGCGCGTAATAGTTATGCGTGCCGGTCGTCGTGACGTAGCACTGGAACGTCAGATCCACGGATTGCCCTGCGCCCAGACCGTACAACTGAATGTATTGCACGCCTGGAATTTGCGTCCCAGTCCAGTCCATACAATTTCCTGCCGGATAAGCCGCCGTCGGTGCAGGGCTGGGGTCAATGTAGACGTCTACCCACACATAGTAACTGATGGCGGAGGGCGAAGCGCGCGGCACGACGAACGGTAGCGCGCTGCCGGATTTTGGACGCGCGGGCGCAGAGGAAAGAGCAAGCGGACGCGCCAACGGACTGGCGGGATTGTTGAAATTCTGCGTCCCGATGTTGGACACGCGCACGACGATGGTCTGCGAGATTGGCGCGGTGCCGTTGGCGTTGGGCGTTCCAATGTCCACGACGGTGAAATCAATATTCGTCGGTGTTGGCGGCGGGTAGTAATTCACTTGGAACGCGTTCAGGATCGGAGAGTACGCGTTATTCTCCGTCGTATAGAGCGCGCGATATTGGAGCAGACTGAACGTCCGATCCGTCGTCGTGATCTGGAAGGTTTGGGTGAGGCCACTCGTGGGGGTTCCGGTATCCATATTCCCCAGCGTCGTCCAGCCCTTGCCCAAGAGCGCCGCCAGGTCATTCGCCGCGCGATATTGCATCGTCAACGTCATTCCGGTCGTGCGCGTCAGCGTCGCGTTGACTTTGAGATCGATGATCGCGCGATTGTTGGCGCGGTTAATCACGCGCGATTCGTATTTGCCCGCCGGCGCAAACGTCGAGCCGATGCCGGCGGTTCCACCGTGATAGACGGTGTTCTTGGGTTCGACGCCTCCGCCGCCGCTTGGACCGAATCCGCCGATGACGTAGATCTCGCCGATACTGCTGATCACGGAGGCGTGGTATTTGCGTCCTTCACCCAGTGGATTCGTCGTAATCCAGGGATACGCGAGTTGTCCTACTTTGCCCGGCGTCGAATCAATCAAGCCGGAGAGAACCGTGTTGGTGATCGCGGTGCCGCCACTACCACCCTGGTCGCCGCCAATCGTGAAAAGCACGCCGCCGGATTGAACGGCGGTATGTCCATAGCGCGATGCCGGCAAAGCGGAAGCCAATTGGTCGAAAGAACCTAATGCCCCGCCGCTCCCGAAATTAGCATAGTCAACTTGCGCTTGACCAGCCGGATCGAATTTGTTCTTAATGCCGCCGATGAGGTAGAGCCAATCGCCGTTGTTTTCGCTGTGCCAGATCGCGCTGGCGAACGCGCCGCGCGTAATCGGCGAGGGCGTGTCGGCAATCCAGTCGCCCAACGCGCCATTGGCTTGGATCGGCGCGCGGTAAATCGCGTTGCCCGGATTTCCACTAGTATCTGCTCCGGCGACTATGTACAAATAACCATTCCGCACGAACGCTTGATGCCAATACAATGGATCGCCGGGCGCTGGACTGGGTGGCAGTTCCGCGGGACTCCACGCGCCAGATGGCAATGCCCCGTTGAGATTGAGGGCTTTGTAGAGAATGGTCGAGGTGACGATTAAATCGGTGGTGTATCCGCCGATGACGTATAGGTACCCGCCGCTGGCAGTCGTCGAGATGACGGCTTGGGTGGAGCCGAGTGGAATATCGAGCGGCGAGTGGGTGACGGTCTGCCAGCCGGGCGCGGTAATCGCACCGGTAATCGTCGTGGTGGCGGTGTAGATTTCGGCTTGCGGGGCGCCGAGGTTATCGAACCCGCCAATCGCGAAAATCGTTTCGCGTCCGTCCGGCGCGCGATAAATCGTCGCCGCCAATCCGACGCGCGTCGCGGGCAAGGTGTACGGATCGAGGTACCACGGTGAAGTGAGCCCCACCGGGATGAGTTGGACTTCGCCATCGCCGATGTTGCGGATGCCGGTATAGTAAAGCGCACCCTGCACAAAATCACTGACGGTTGTTTCGGTGATGGAGCAAACGCCATTGCACACTTCGCTTCCCGCCGAAAGATGGAAGGGCTGGAAGCACAAAACGATCAACGCGGCGAGAAGCAACGCGCTCCCGCCGAGCAAGAGCCGTTTTTGATTTCGCATTTGAACGAGTGTGAGATATTGCGGCTGCTGACTTTAATTAGGCAACGAGTGACTAGCCAACCCGGCGCGCGCCGGGCTGACTAGTCACTCGCTCACATCAGCCGCCCCAATGCTAGTTGCCACACGATGGTGTGGTACCGGTTTTGAGGAACAGGTCGGTGCGATAGGTGCCGCTGGCGATGCCAACGGTCACCGTCGGGCTGGAGCCGAGTGCGGGACCACCCAAACCATCGGTGAAGACGTTGTACGTGATCCCGTTGATCGTCACGCTGGCGGAAACGATCGTATACGTGCCGTCTACCAGATCAGCGCCGGTCAGAACGAACTCGCCGTTGGAGGTGGTGGTCACCGTGCGCGTCGTGCCATTCGGATAGCGCACCGTCACCAGCGCGCCCGAGGCAAACGCTTCCGATGTAATGATCTGGCAAGTCTCGGTCCCGATTTGCTGGACGCGCTGCGAGATTTGCTGATAGATAGTCGCCATCGTCGCCGCGTCGGTCGCGCGGAAATAGTACGGCTTGGCAGGATCGGTGGCGGGGGTCGCGATCGCTTGCAAGAGCGCCGGGTTGAAATCGGTGCCGATGGCGATCGTGAAGATGAGCGTGTCCGGCTTGTAATCGGCTGGATTCGTATCCCCCTTGGCGATGTTGGCTTGATCCAGCGCGTCTTGTTCGGCGGGTTGGTTGCAGGTGGGCGCCGTGCCGCGCCCATCATAGCCGGTGATGTGTCCGTTCAAGCGAACATTCGTCATTCCATCGGAGGCGAAGATGATCACAGCGACGGCATTGGGGTTGCGACCGCTCCCCAACACCGTTTCGCGACCTCTTTTCAAGCCGCCGGCAATCGGCGTGTAGCCGCTCGCGCTCAACCCGTCGATCATAGTTCTGATACTGCTTGAACCGGTGCCGGTGATATTAGGTGAAGAAACCAATCCCGACCTGACGCGACCCCAGTAGTGGGATGAGGTCGAACCTCCGGATTCGCAGTTGTAACTATAGGAGCCGTCGTTGACATCTGGTGAGTAGGCAGTGGTGGTGGGATAGGTGACCAGAGCCGCCTTGTCGCCCAAGTCCGGACGCAGATTGCTGTTGAACGATTTCAACGCGTTCTTCGCGCTGGTCAACTTGGTGGTGGTATTGCCGCCGCCCCACTGGTCGCCCATACTGCCGGAGATGTCAATGACGTTGACCACATCCACCGGCACGTGTGCGGTTGTGGCGGTCGTTTGCGTCAGCGTCAACTTTTGCAGTTTGATCGAGCCGACGAGCGCGCGCTGGGTGCTGATCGGCGGGCGCACTTTGACGCTCCCCACGCCAAAGTTCGTGCAACCGCCTTCCGCCACTGGGTCTACCCATCTTTGGAATTTGGCGACGATGTACTTGTCTGTTGCAGTAAAAGTATAACTGATGATGTGGAGACGCGCAAAGCCGATGATGCGATAATTGGCATTGCCGGAGGAACTACTTCCAGCAAATTGATCGTAGACCGGGACGACTACCACTGAGGGTTTACTGCCGCTGACGCGGCTTGCCAGCGCGGCTTGAATGTTAGTGCCTGCCGTAACACGGGTATCGGCTTTGAGCGTTTCGCTGACTGTCCATTTTCCACTCACGCCGCTTTCGGTATTATTCATATCGCTGGCGACACTCGCATCGGTGAGCGAGGTCGCGCCGCGCCAGGCGACCCAACCAAAATTCGAACTACTGCCGAAGACCGCGGCGTCGCTCGTCCGTTGGTACAAAGTGTACGTCTGGGTCGGGTAGTCCTCTTCATAGCGGACGGTCTTAACTCCAGTGTCCACATCAATTGGAAAGGTGCGTGTGTCAATTGCGATAGGAAATAGTCCGCTGCCGGTACACGCGCCTCCGGCGGCGTATGCCGCGCTGGCGCCGCCCGCCGGCATCTGCTTCACGCCGACGACTCCAGCAAAGTATGTGGGGAAGATTTTATTCCCTTCGACCTGAACGCCGACGATGGGCAGTGGTGTGGCGCCGCCGTAATTGATCGTGGTGCGGGTCTCACCAAGGTACGAGGCAATCGTGTTGTCGCGCGCGACAAGATTGTTTCTGCTCGCGTCCTGAACGACGTAGTACGCCAGCACATCGCTTGGATTGACGCCGTTCGCGCTGACGAATTTCACGATGGCGGCGTTGATCTGATCGCTGTTCTTGCCTTGCGCGAACGCGAGCGCGCCGGCTTGCGCGCCGGAATCCATCGCGTTCTGGATTTGGCGCCGCTGGACGTACGCGTTGCCGGCGTCAACGACCAGCGCCAACAACGCGACCAGCGCGACGAGCGCGAACGCGATGATCAAGACCGATTGACCGGTTTGTTGTTTGTACGAGTTTTGCATTGTGCTACCTCCTTGAGGAAGAATCATTCAATTGTCATAACCGATTGGGCTTGGATTTGGATCGTGCCGAAACGAATCGCGCTTCCTTGAACTGGAATCGTGACGGTTGGGAGCGGCACGAAATATGCCGCCGAGACAGAGACTTGCGCGCCGGTCACCCACTGCGCGGTGGGTGGTTCGACGAGGACCGTCATCCCCCCCACCGCCGCGCATCCGGTACCCGTGCTGCCCCAGAGCGTGAACGTTTTCTGGCGAACCAGCGTACAAATGTCGGCGATGCTCGTGAGTTTGTTGCCGTTGTTGAGCCGGGGCGTGTCGCAGTTGAGTGAGGGGCAATGGACGACGGCGCTGGCGCCTTCGCGCACGGCGAGATGCAACGTGACGTACGAATAAAATAGAATGGCAAACAACATTAGCCCGATCAGGACGCCGAGAAAGATCGGGAAGACAAAAGCAAATTCGATTAACGATTGACCGGATTCTCTTTTTCGGAACTTCATTCGCGTTGCTAACGGATTGGCATTGAATAAGTATAACGGATTTGATAATAATTAGGTAGTCCCATTCGCCAGCCCGTAGCCCAATCCACGTTGCCCATCACGGCAAAGAACCAGTTCGTCCATTGGGCTGGCGTGGCGCCCGAACCGGGCATCGCCGGAGTGCCGCTCCGCGCGCGCGGCACCGGCAACGACATATCGCTGGTAAACGTTTTGAGGTTGAACGTCACGGTGACGGTGATAAAGCACCCCGGCTCTTTTCCGGTTATACAACTACTGCCTGAACTGCCGGGCGCCACGATGGGACGACTGACCGTTAGCGTATCGGTCATCAAGATTTGTCCGGCGCGCAACGGTTCGCCGATCACCACGACAATATCGTCGTTCACGCGCTTGACGTATTCCCGCCAGAGCGTACTCCCTGCGCCAAACGTTTGGCTATCTTTCGGGCCGACGCAGGACGGATTGGGTGTCGCGCCGCACGTGGTATGCGCCAGATCGGGATACATCGTCGCAAAGACTGCGCCCTCGCGCGTCGCGTTGACCAAGGACAAGTACGAGGCAAAGACGATGCCCATTTCCAGCAGCGCAAAGATAATGAGCAACAAAAACGGAAGCGCAACTGCCACCTCAAGCATACTCTGCCCCGAGGTGGTTCTTATTCCGCTCTTGTGCTTTTGTTTAATCCGTCGCATCCGAACACTCGTAGCCGGTCGAGTAATCAGTTTCCAAATACTCCAGATACCGAAACAAGGGGGTTAAGCAAATTTTCTTAACCCCCTCGTAATGTCATAATGATCGAAAATTGGCGATCGAATAGATGTTGGCGTGGACTCCATCTTGGATGGAGCCCAGTACTGGCTAGGTTGTGTTGCGGGGATTAGGTGCCCGTCAAGCCACTGGTGACCTTGGAGAAAATGTTGGCGATCTGCGGACCCAACAAAGCCAAAATCGCGATCACGACGATAGCCACCAAAACGAGAATCAACGCGTACTCAACCAAGCCCTGACCTTCTTCACGTGGGAGATACATTTGTTTCACCTCCTTTCTGTAGTTGATTTTCACTTCTATCTGCGTCCATTATCCGCGAATGCGCCAAAAGCGCAATAGGAGAGCAGTACTGTGATTGCTTTGATGTTCACAGTATACCACATTTTTGGCGCAAGTGCATAAAGAAGTGTTACGGTTTGATAACAGTTGCGTAACATTCTCCACTGGGGTGATTGGGCAATTGGGTGATTGAGATTGGGCAATTGGGTGATTAGGTGATTGACTGTCCCACTGTCTCACGCCAGCGGCAACTCGACGCGAACCTTGGTGCCGCGCCCGGTACCGCTCTGAAATTGGATGCGCCCGCGCAACATCTGAATCCGCTTTTCCAGATTTGCCAAACCCGAACTGCCGCGCTGGTGCGCCGCCGCCAAGACCGATTCCACGTCAAAACCACTCCCGTCGTCTTCGACGGTGACGACGGCGCGATCGTGTTGCAGTTCGAGCGCGACTTGCACGTGTGACGCGTGCGCGTGCCGCGCCACGTTGTTCATCAGTTCTTGCACCGAGCGAAAGAGCGCCACTTCGAGATGCGCCGGCAACGCCGTCTCACCCTGGGTCGTCAAGTGCGTGGAAATGTGATGCTTGCTCTCGAACGTCTGCCCGTAGCGTTTCAACGTCGGAATCAAGCCGAGATCGTCCAACATCATCGGGCGCAAATCGAAAATGAAATCGCGGATGCGCTGAAACGTGGAATTGGCGGCGGCTTTGAGATTGCTCAATTCGGCGTGCGCCTTGGCGGGATCGGTGTCAAACAGCCGCTCGACGATTTCCGCTTGCAAGATCAAATTCGTCAGCGATTGTGCGGGCCCATCGTGCATTTGCCGCGAGAGATGCTGGCGTTCCAGTTCCTGCGCTTCGACGATTTGGATGATTGATTGTTGATCGATGCCGCGCGGCGCGTTGCCGCTCAACAGCACGGAGGAGGACGCTTCCGCCAACTGCCGCGCCATCGTGCCGACGCGATCCAATTGACCGCGATAGCGCTGCATCACGCGCTGCTTGTTTTGCAGTTGCTCCAACTGTCCGCGCATCATAAACAGACGCAACTGCGCGTCTTGCGAGTTGAGGTACGCGCTCTTGATGTCCTCGCGCGAGTACGCTTCCAGGTTCGCGTCCAATTGGCGCAAGCGCGCCGCCACTTCGGTTTGGCGTTGCTGCAACTTGTCTATTTCACCGGTCGTCTGCTTGATCAGAATGTCAATTTCGCGCGCTTCGCTTTCCAACTGCGCGCGCTCTTTTTCCGCTTCGTCCGCCATTTGAGCCGGATTGGGAATCGCTCGAGTAGGCATAATTTCAACCTCTTGGGTTTATGCTAGGTTGTCATTGCGCGGAGGCGGTCTTTGCCGACGAAGCGCTCCCCACCTCGCGGGGTGGCGATTGCTGCGCGAAAACCGCGCGCAATGACACGGGCTACGGCGTATCTTGTAAACGGATCCAGCCGCGCTTGAGCGCGTACACCGCCGCTTGGGTGCGATCGTTCACCGCCAATTTCCGCAGAATCGAAGTCATATGATTCTTCACGGTTTGACGGCTGATCCCCAATTGTTGCGCGACTTGTTTATTGCTCTGCCCGCGCGTGATGCACGTCAAAATTTCCATCTCGCGCGTCGAAAGGGGCTGAAACGCCAGTTCCGTTCCCTCGATGCCCGCCGTCGGCATTTGTTCGAATTGATTGAGCAGCCAGGTCGCGACCTGGGGCTTGGAGAGCACCGCGTCGTTCAGAACGTAATTGCCCTGATGCGCTTGGTGAATCGCGCGAATCAATTCTTGCGGGTCCACGTCCTTGGGAAAATACGCCGAGCCGCCGGCGCGAATCGCGTGCAACATCTGCTCGTCGCCGTGATACGCGGTGAGGATGATCACCGCCACATCTTGCCGCGAACCGGTCAGTTCGCGCGTCGCTTGCAACCCGTTGAGATTCGGCAGGTTCACGTCCATCAAAATCACGTGCGGCTTGAGCGCGCGCGCCTGCGTCAAGGCGTCCTCGCCGTTCGCGGCTTCGCCGACGATTTCCAGATCGGGTTCCAATTCCAAGACGCGATGCAAGCCCGCGCGAAAAAGCGGATGATCGTCCACGATCAGCACGCGAATCTTGGGCGACTTTTTTTTCTTGAGAGGGGTCAATTTTTTCATCGAGTTCTCCTGCGTTACGCGATCGAGGGGGCGCGGTGCGGCACAGTCAGCACGACTTGAACCCCTTTGCCCGGTTCCGAAAATATTTGCAGTTCGCCGTTGAGCGATTCCGCGCGATCGCGCATCGCGAGCAGACCCAGGCGGCGTCCGGTCGGCGCGCCGCGCGATCGATCAAAGCCCTTGCCGTCGTCGCCGATCGTCACGCGAATTTGTTCCGGCGTCCGTTCCACGCGGACTTGGACGCGGCTGGCGCGCGCGTGCGCGCGCACATTATCCAACGCTTCCTGGATCACGCGAAAGATCGCGGTTTCCATCGTCGCCGGTAAACGCTGCGACAGCGCGTCCCAGCCGCTGAGGTGGATCGTCAGTTTGTTTTGACGCGCGAAATTTTCGACGTACTGTTTGACGCTCGCGCGCAAACCCAGCTCATCCAGCAACGGCGGTTGCAGTTCCGCGATGATGCCGCGCAAGTCGTCCGCGCCCGCGCCAAGTTCTTGCGCCAACGCCGTCAAACCCTCGCGCGCCAGGTGCGGCTGCGTCTGCATCAACCGCAAGCACGTTTCGATCTCCAGCGCGGCGTTCGCCAACAGATGCGCGGGCCCATCGTGCAAGCGCCGCGCGATCCGCCGCCGTTCTTCCTCTTGCGCCTGCACCAACAGCGCTCTGGACAACGTGATCGAGTCCGCCATTTGCCCCAAGTATAACAAAAAAACCGATAGCGTGCAAGGTAGGTAGGGGCGACGCATTTTGGGTATCTCAGAAAAATGCTTCGCCCTTACTTGACACGCGTTTGCGAACCGGATAGAATGATCGCACACTTGGAGGAGGAAATCGCAGATGATTGACCTATCGCTCACAGACGAGCAAAAAGCCCTGCAAGAATTGGCGCGCGCTTTCGCGCAAGAGCAAATCGCGCCGGTGGCGTCCGAACTGGATCGCACGAGCAAGTTTCCGTTCGATCTCCTCAAACAGGCGCACAAACTCGGGCTGTTGAATCTCACGATTGACGAAGCGCACGGCGGCGGCGGTCTCGGCTGGCTCGACGCGTGCATTGTCGGCGAAGAACTTGCGGCGGCGGACGCGGGCTTTGCGACGGCGGCGAACGCGAACGAACTCGCGCTGACGCCCTTGCACCTCGCGGCGTCGGACGAGCAAAAGAAAAAGTTCATCGCGCCGATTGCGCGCGACGGCGGCTTTGCCGCGTTTTGCGTGACCGAACCGAGCGCGGGCAGCGATGTTGCCGCGCTGCGAACGCGCGCGGAAAAACGCGGCGACGAGTACATCCTGAACGGCACCAAGCACTTTATCACGAATGGCAGTGTCGCGCAACTGTACACCGTCTTCGCGCTGACCGAGCCGGAGAAGAAACATCGCGGGATGTCGTGCTTTGCCGTCGCCGCGGATTCGCCGGGGATCACGCATCAGCATATGGGCGAAAAGATGGGGCATCGCGCGTCCGACACGGCGGAGATCGTGTTCGACAACGTGCGCGTCCCCGCCGAAAATTTGATCGGCGGCGAAGGCGGCGGTTTCAAAATCGCGATGGAGACGTTCGATCGCACGCGCGTCGGCATCGGCGCCGCTGGCGTTGGCATCGCGCGCGCCGCGCTGCAAGCGTCGGTCAAATTTATGAAAGAGCGCCAGCAATTCGGTCAAGCCATCGCGAATTTTCAGGGGCTCCAATTTATGCTCGCCGATATGGCGATCAAGATCGAAACCGCGCGGCTCGCGGTGTATCACGCGGCGTGGCTGGTCGATCACAATTTGGCGTATGCGTACGCATCGGCGATCGCCAAAGCGTACGGCTCCGACATCGCGATGCAAGTGACGACGGACGCGGTGCAATTGCACGGCGGGTACGGTTACTACGCCGATTACAAAGTGGAAAAATATATGCGCGACGCGAAACTGTTGCAGATTTACGAAGGCACGAATCAAGTCCAACGCGTCATCATCGCGCGCACGTTGTTGAAAGATTAACGTGACAGGTGACAAGGGAAGGGCAACGTCAAGCGTGATACGTGAAACGTGATCTGATCCCTGATCCCTGACCCCTGATCCCTGACAGAGGTTCTATGAGTCGTGATTTTATTCTCGTGTTCGGCGGCGGGATGGTGTCGTTGCTAACAACGCTGATCGTTCTGTTCGTCGCCGATTTCTTTTATCGCTACGAGCGCGAGCGCCAAGCCAAAGCGGCGGCACCGCAACCCCAAGTGACGATGCAACCGCAGCCGGTTATAGCCGTTGCCCCTGCGCCAGCGGCAAAACCGATCGCGGCGGCGCCAGCGGCAAAACCGATTGCCGTGCCGCCGCCGCCCTCTGCCGCGCCCATTCTGCCGGAGAAACCGGCAACCGCGTCGCCGCCCAAACCGGTCGCGCCAGTGCAAGTGGAGAAACCGGTTGCCGCGCCAGCGCCCGCCGCGCCAGCGCAGGTCGAGAAACCGGTTGCCGCGCCAGCGCCCGCCGCGCCAGCGCAGGTTGAGAAACCGGTTGCCGCGCCAGCGCAGGTTGCGCCGCCGCCGACGGAAAAGCCGGTTGCCGCGCCGCCTCCATTTCCCCCTCCTCCTGAAACAATGACCAAGTCAACTGGATGATCAACGTGAAACGTGAAATTGAGTTCACGTTTCGCGCGTTACGCTTTACGAATTTCACTCCAAAGGAGAAGTGCAATGAACCTCGTGGTCTTGATCAAGCGCGTACCGGATACCGAGACGCGTATTCAGATCAAAGACGGCAAAGTCGTCACGGACGGCATTGCTTGGATCATTAGTCCGTACGACGAGTACGGCATTGAAGAAGCGCTGCGGATCAACGAAAAGCAAGGGGGCGGCAAAGTGACTCTACTTTGTCTCGGTCCCGAAGAAGCGAAGGAAACGATCCGCAAAGGTCTCGCGCTCGGCGCGGACGATGCGGTGCACGTCAACGATCCCGCGCTGCTCGGCGGCGACGCTTCCGCGACTGCCAAAGTGCTTGCCGCCGCGCTCAAGAAAATGCAGTACGATCTCGTCCTCGCCGGCAAGCAAGCCGTGGACGAAGACAACGCCCAAGTCGCGGTGCGCGTCGCCGAATTGCTTGACTTGCCGTGCGTCAATTCCGTCATCAAATTGGAATTTTCCGACGACAAGAAATCCGCGCGCTGCCTGCGCGAAGTGGACGGCGACCGCGACGAAGCGGAAACCAGTTTGCCGGCGATCATCACCGCGCAGCAGGGTTTGAACGAACCGCGCTATCCCTCGCTCAAAGGGATTATGGGCGCGAAGAAAAAACCGATCACCGATTGGAAAGCCGCCGACCTGGGTCTTGATCCCGCGTCGCTCGCGCCCAAATTGGAAACGCTGCGCTTCGATCCGCCGCCCGCGCGTCCGCCCGGCAAGAAACTCCCCGGCGATGCCGCAACGGCGACCAAAGAACTCGTGCGATTGTTGCGCGAAGAAGCCAAAGTGATCTAGGTCAAAAATGCCAAATGTGCCAAAAGAGCCAAACGTGCCAAAAACGATTTGGCAAATTTGGCAAGTTTGGCAGATTTTGAGGAATTGAAAAATGGGAAACATACTCATTATCGCAGAAGAACGCGAAGGGACTCTGCGCAAAGTTTCGTACGAACTCGTGACCGTCGCGAACGAAATCGCCAAGGGCTTGGGCGGTGCGGTCGAAGCGTTTGTGATCGGCAACAACGTCGGCGCGTGCGCGGAAGCGCTGGCGAAAACGGGCGTCGCGAAAGTGTACTGCGCCGATTCGCCCGCGCTCGCGCATTTCGCGCCGGAAGTTTTCGCGGCAACGCTCGCCGACGCGATTCGCAAAGCCGCGCCGTCGGTCGTGCTGATGCCGGCGACCGGCTTGGGCAAGGAACTCGGCGCGCAAGTCGCGGCAAAATTGGATTGGGGCGTCGTGACCGACTGCATCACTTTTCAAGTCGAAGGCGGCGCGCTGATCTTCAAGCGACCGGTCTACGCGGGCAAGGCAATGGCGACGATCAAAGCGAAAACGTTGCCGGTGATCGCTTCTTTCCGTCCGAACATTTTCCCGCCCGCGCCGGCAGAATCAGCCGCCGCGCCAATCGAAAAAGTCGAGGTCGCGGCGATCACACCGCGCGCACAAGTGATCGAGAAGGTGAAGAAGGAAGCGGTGGACGTTGATCTCGCCGAAGCAAAGGTCGTCGTCTCCGGCGGACGCGGCGCGAAAGACGCGAACGGCTTCGTCCAGATTCGCGAGATCGCCAAGATGCTGGGCGCGGCAGTCGGCGCGTCGCGCGCGGCGGTGGACGCGGGCTGGATTGATTACAGCACCCAGGTTGGGCAGACCGGCAAGACCGTCGCGCCGCAACTGTACATCGCGCTTGGAATTTCCGGCGCGATTCAGCACCTCGCCGGAATGTCGTCGTCCAAGGTGATCGTCGCGGTCAACAAAGACCCGGACGCGCCGATCTTCCAAGCCGCGGATTATGGCATCGTCGCGGATATGTTCGAGGTGATGCCGGTGCTGAAGGAAGAATTGAAAAAAGTGTTGGCGGAAAAGTGACCCCCACCCTACCCTCCCCCGTTCGCTCAGCGAACGGGGGAGGGTTTGGGTAGGGGTGGGAGTTGACGATGGCAAACGATCGTTTTGAAAACGTGACGGCAATCAAAAAAGCGAATGTCTATTTCGACGGCAAGGTGACCAGCCGGACGATTTTGTTCGCGGACGGATCGCGCAAGACGTTGGGCGTGATGCTCCCCGGCGATTACGAATTCAGCACCGGCGCGCCGGAGGTGATGGAAGTTCTCGGCGGCGAGATGATGGTGTTGTTGCCGGGTAAACCGGAATGGCAGACGTTCAAGGTGGGCGATAGTTTCAACGTCCCGGCGAACGCGTCGTTCAAATTGCAGATCGCGGTGGTGGCGGATTATTGTTGTTCGTACGAGTGAACGACGGTTGGATCACGAAAGCCGCGAAATAACGCGATAACCGCGAAACGCGAAAGGGTATATTTTCTTTCGCGGTTTTCGTCCCTTTCGCGAGTTTCGCGTTCCGAACTTTTCGCGGCTTTTGCGCCTTTCGTGGATTTCGTGTTCCAAACGGTTTCGTGTTCCAATGTTTTTGCGATGGAGGAACCTATGCCACAACCATCCAAACACAACTTCGAGCCGCTGTCGTACAAAGTGATTGGCGCGTGTATTGACGTTCAGCGGCAATTGGGGACGCATTGCATGGAAGTGGACTATCAACGCGCGCTCGAAATCGCGCTGCCCAAGTACGGCGTGCAGTTCGAGCGCGAAGTTGAAATCCCGATTACGTACGACGGCGTGACGGTGACCAAGCGCCGCGTGGATTTCGTGTGCTGGGATGAACGCGATCGCTTGCTTCTGGAAACCAAAGCCGCGCAAGCCATTCGCCCAGACGACGTCGAGGGGAGTTTGCTCTACGTGACGAAAGGAAACGAGAGACTCATCTTGCTCGTCAATCTGGGCGAGAAACCCTTGCGCCCGCGTCGCTTTGTGAACACACCCGAATGTGAACGCGAGACCCGCGAGATGATTCAGAGTATGCAAGCCGCGAAGTAGTTTGGAACACGAAAACCGCGAAACATCGCGATAACCGCGAAACGCGAAAGGGTACGTTTTCTTTCGCGGCTTTCGTCTCTTTCGTGAGTTTCGCGTTCCAAGGATTTCATGTTCCAAACCCCCGCCTACCTCGCGCGCGGCACCGCGCGCCAACAACGCGCCTACCGCGCGCTCCAATCACTTGGCATCTTTCGCGTCTTGCGTGCGTACACGCCCGTTCTCGCCGGGACGATTCCACTTGGCGTTGACATTCGCGGCAGCGACCTCGACATCATTTGCCACGCGCGCGATCTCGACGCGTTCGCGCGCGCGGTGACCGACGCGTTCAGCGCGCGTCCGGGTTTTCGCCTCGCGCGCGTGACGATCAAGCGCATTCCATCGCTCATCGCGAATTTCGATCACGCCGGATTTCCGATTGAAATTTTCGGGCAGCCGCAACCGGTGACGGAGCAAAACGCGTACCGGCATCTGATTGTGGAAGCACGTTTGCTGAAAATCGGCGGGGAACGCGCGCGCCGCGCGATTCGCCAAATGAAAAACGCCGGACTCAAAACCGAGCCGGCGTTTGCGCGCTATTTTGGAATCGCGGGCGATCCGTACGAGGAATTATTGCGCTTGTCGCGTCTGAGCGTACGAGAATTGAAGGAACTTTTTGCTGACGGCTGATCGCTGACCGCTGGTGTTGTGCTGTGGTCGTCGGTCAACGGTCATCGGTCGCCTGTTTGAGCAACTCCACCAACCCATCCGGATACAACGACGCGACGCCGCGTTCGAACTCGCGCAGAGATTTCCACACCGCGCGCCCGCGGGTGCCATTTTCGTCAATGAGGAATTCATCGCGCGCGTAGAACGCCGGATCAACGAACGCGGCATCGTGTATCCACACGATTTCGTGCCCCAGTTTGCCATTGCGCACAAAAAGATTTTCTGTCACCTGGAGCAAACGGACGTCTCTGATTTCTGCGCCAAGTTCTTCGCGCATCTCGCGGCGCAACGTGTCGATCACGCGTTCGCCAAATTCCACGCCGCCACCCGGCGGACGATAAAACGTTTCGCGCTTGACCGAATCGTACCATTCATTCACCAAAATTTCGTCGTCGCGCCGAAACACGGCAAGCGCGATCACGCGGATTTTTTCCATTTACGCCCTTTCGCGGCTTTCGTTTTCTTTCGTGGATTTCGCGTTCCAAACTTCTTCCCGATACGCGCCCCACATTCGCTCCGGCAACAACGCGCCAAGCGCGACCATCACTTGACGCGCGGCACCCGCGTCGCGTTCATCGCGCGCAAGATCACGCGGCACGCGCAGCAGAAACGGCGCGCCGAAATTTACCGTCAGCACGCCATCGTCCTCGAAAATTCCCGCAGGCAAAATCGGAATGTGATCGCGCGTGAGCAAGAGCAAAAACAACCCCGCACCACGCGGCGGCTGACGCAACGCAAATCCTGCGCCCGTGTGTCCCTCCGGCGCAATCCCCACCAACTCCGGATTGTCGCCGCGCGTCAACGCGAGCGCGCCGCGAATGGCTGGCGCACCGGCGCCGCGAAATTCTTCCAAGCCCAGCGCGGGCGGCAAACGAATCGTCCCGTACGCCTTGCCGATTTGTCCAAAGAACCAGCGTGTCAACGGCTGTTTGATCCATTTGCGGAATCCGCGCGGATACCACCATTCGCGCGCCATCGCGAAATGAATCTCGCGCGGATCGCGCGCGCGCCGCGCGGCAATCGCCGTCACCAGCGCGGCGACGGTCCACCACGCGCCTAACCCAGGTCGGTCGTAATGATTGATCGTCAAAATGAAAGGCGAAGCGGGGGGAATATTTTCCGGATGCAAGACGCGCGGCGGAGGATGCGCGCCACGGAGGAGCAACGCGCCGTCACGACTCAGCGAGGACCGAATGCCAAGCCCGACGCGCAACAGCGGAAGCAACAAGCGGAGCGAATAGGCGTAACGCGGCGCGATCATTTGGGCGCATCATCGCGCAACGCGCGATAGACCAGCCACATTCGTTGCGCCGCCGTGATCGGCGTGAAAATCGCGAGAAAACCCAGGACGATCAACAGTGGCGCGTCGCCGAAGAACGCCGTGGCGATCAAACCGATCACGATTAGCGCGATCCGTTCAAAGCGCGTCAAGAATCCTTCCTTGCATTGCACGCCAATCCCTTCCGCGCGCGCGCGCGCGTAACTCACCATCAGCGACCCAAGCAACGCGAAGAAAATGATGTACACGACGAAAATCATTCCGCGCTGAACGAACGCGTACAACATTCCGAGAAACAGCGCGCCTTCGGCAAAGCGATCCGTCGTCGAATCGAGAAACGCGCCGAACGCGGTCACCCGATTCGTGAGCCGCGCGAGCGAGCCGTCGAGCGCGTCGAAAATTCCTGCCGCGATAATCAACACCCCGCCCAGCGCGAAATTTCCGGTTGCCAGCACCGCGCCGATGAGGCACATAAATCCGAAACCGATCAGCGTCAGCGCGTTTGGCGTCAATCCCAGTGCGCCGAGTCCCCTGGCGAGTACATCTAAAATCACTTGCGCGCGTTGTCGAATCAAATTACTCAACATTGCTTTTCCTCACGCATCACGCAACACGTCTCGCGTTTTGAACCGCGCCATTTCCAGCGCGCGCACATCCACCGTCCGCGCTTCACCGTCCGCCACCAACTCGCCGATGCAGGCGCCGACAGCAGGCGCGAGCGCGAATCCGATTCCGCCGAACCCTGCCGCGACGAACAAACCGGTGATGCCTGGAACGCGCCCCACAACCGCGTGATCGTCCGGCGTGAGATCATAAATGCCGGTATGCCCGCGCGCGTAACGCGCGTTCGCCATCGCCGGCAGCCGCGCGGCGATCCGTTGTTGCAAATCAGCGACGAACGCGGGCGCAACCGCTTCGTCGAAGGAATCGGGATTCGCGTCATCGGCGGGTGGCGTGTTCAGCGCGCCCATCGTCAAACCGAACGTGTGCGGACGAAACAGCGCGCCCGTCGTCCAATCTTCAAACGCGCAATGCCCGGCGCGTAAATCGGCGGGACGATCAAAAAACGCGATCGGCGCGCAGTGCGCGCGCAAACCGATTTCGGCTTTGAGTGGCTTGAGCAGACGATCTGTCCACGCGCTCGTGCAGAGAACGACGTTGAGCGCTTCGATCAAGCCGATATTCGTTTCGATGCCGACGACGCGTCCGTACTCGATGCGAATACTTTTGACCATCGTGCCGGTTTTGAATGTCGCGCCCAATTCTTTCGCGCGCGCGGCGAGCGATTGCGTCGCCAGAACCGGATCGACGAAACCGGCGCTGGGTTCGTGCGCCGCCAGCGCGATGTCGTCCACGCGCGCCGCCGGTTGCAGATCGCGCACGTCGCCGCGCGAAATGATCTGCGCGTCCGCGCCCAACGCTTGCAACTGCGCGGTTTGCTCGCGCAAGCGCGCGGCGTGTTCCGCTGGTGCGACGACGATCAGTCCGGTTGGAGTCCAGCCGCAACTGCCGCCCACGATTTCTTTCCAACGCTGAAAAAATTTCGTGCTCTCGACCGCTAGACGCGCCTCGGCGGGATGCGCGTGCGCCGCGCGAACGAACGCGCCGCTACGCTTGGTCGTCCCCGATCCGAGCGGACCTTTTTCGACGACGAGGACGCGCGTCCCTTTGCGCCGCGCCAGATGAAACGCCGCGCTGCATCCGACGATGCCGCCGCCGACGATAATCACATCCGCAATGATCCGGCTCATTCGTTTTCCTCACCGGGGGGTGCGGATTTTTTCTTGCGCCGCGGAACGCGGAACAGATGCCGCACGCGCGCGCTGCGGCGGTTGCCCGGTGCACGCGCGGTAGCGCGCGCGGCGATGAGTTGCTCGTAGTACGCCAGCACGCGTTGCGCGATAATGTCCCAATCGTACTGCGCGGCTTTTGCCTTGCCTGCCGCGCTCATTTGCGCGCGGCGTTCGGGCGCGTTCAGCAGATCGATCGCCGCGCGCGCGAGCGCGTTTTCATCTTGCGGCGGGACGAGCAATCCTTCCGCCTGATCGGTGACGACGGAGCGATAGCCGGTAATATTGCTGGCGATCACCGGCACGCCCGCCGCCATCGCCTCCAGCAAGATGATGCCGAAACTCTCAAAGCCGGTGGAGGGCGCGCAAAAGATCGTCGCGGTGCGATAATAGCGCGGCAATTCTTCGCGCGAGACGCGCCCGACGAAATGCACGCTGCGCAATTTCCACGCGCGCGCATAGCGCACCAACGGCGCTTTGTCTTTGTCGTTGAACGCGCCGACGACGATCAGGCGCGCGTCGGGAATGGCGCGCTTGATGTGCGGAAACGCGCGCAACAAATAGCGAAAGCCCTTGCGTTTGTCCATCCGTCCGACGTATAAAATATTCGGGCGACCGTCGTCGAATTTTTCAATCGGTTGAATGTGCGGATCGCAAAAACGCGCGCAGTCAATTCCGTTCGGGATCAAGATATGTTCACCGGGGAAATACTGCGTGACGTATTCGCGCACGGCATCGGAAACGAAAATGCGTCCGTCGAGTCGTTTGAAGACGCGTTTGAGCAATTGCCCGGCGACTTGGAACAGCATATTGCTTTCGCGATACGCGTGGAACGTGCCGACGTTGAGCGCGTGCGAGTGGCGCAAAACGACGAGGGACAACATCGGGACGCTGGGTTCGTGGACGTGCACGACGTCGAATTGCTCTTGCTTCAAAAGCTGCTTGACGCGGCGATAGATGGCGGGCGCGAACGTGATGCGCGCGTTCGAGCCGCTGAACGGGACGGTGGAGACCGCGCCGCTCACTTTGAGCACGTGATCGTCCAGCGCGTCTTCGTCCTTGCTCGACGCGGCGATGATGCGCGTGGTATGCCCCAGCGCGCGGAAATGTTGATCGAGCGCGGCGATATGTTCCGTCACGCCGCCGGGGTAGGGATAGTCATAGGGAGAGACGAGGGCGATTTTCATAATTCTAAATTCTGGATTCCAAATTCATAATTCAAGATGCGCCGTTCAATGCGGCTCTTGAATTTTGAATTTTGAATTTTGAATTACGAATTTGCTCGCGCGGCGAATGTGCTTGGCGGGCAACTTGACCAGACTCTGCCACAGTTGCGCGGGTCCGATGCGCGCGAGATATTTCATTTCTTCGGTTGTCCAGTAATGCCCATCAATCGTCGTCGTTTTTTGTTTGAGCGCGCGCAAGAGATCGTCGGCGGACGCGCCGGGAAAAATCGTCATCGCGCTGCCAATCGTCGGCAGGACGTGCGAATCGCTCCCGGCTGTTTCGGCAAGGTGCAACACGCGCGCGTTCAACGCGTGCGCCTGACGCGCGACGACGCGCCCGGCGAGCGAGGGATTCAGCGTTTCGAATCCGTCAAAGTAAATGAGATCGTCCGGCGTTTTGTGGATTCGCATCAAGCCGTTGCGTCCAATCGAGCGGATCATCCAACTCATCGGATGCGGCGCGATGACGACGCCGCCTTGCTCGTGCACTTGCGCGATCGTTTTGTCGAGACCTTGTAACGAGCGCACCGGCTTGTCAATGCCCAGCACGAGCAAGTGACCTTCAATCGTCGTCACTTCCATTCCGGTCAGAACCTGGAACCGATAGTTGCGGCGCGCGGCAAGATTGCGCGCTTCGTCCGCGCCGTCGAACATATCGTGGTCGGTGATCGCGATCAGGTCGAGTGCGGTTTCGTTTTCGACGAAATCGAACACTTGCTGAACGGAAGCCATTCCGTCGCTGTGTGTCGTGTGAATGTGAATATCGGCTTTACCCATTTTTCCAATTACGAAATGCAAATTGCGAATTGTGAATTACGAACGGTCTTGTGAAAAGCGCAATTCCTAATTCGCAATTCGCAATTCGCAATTCCTAATTCGCAATTCGCGATTTCTAATTCGCAATTCGCTATTCGTGATTCCAGATCGGTTGAAGCATCAACCACTGATCCGGGTAGCGGCGAATGTACGTTTCGATGACGCCGGTCAGTTGCTGAACCCCGGTGCGGATGTCGCGTGGCAGGTCGCCGGTGTTCGCAAAGATCAACGGCGGCTCGATGAACACTTCGCTGCGATTATCCGGGCGCCGCACGGCAAACGCGACGATCACCGGCGCATCGTATTTGAGCGCGAGTTGCACCGCGCCGTCCGGCATTTGCGCGGGCGCGCCGAAAAAGTTGACGACGGGCCCGGTCTTGGTGATGTCGCGATCGTACGCCAGCCCGGCGATCTGTCCGGCGCGCAACGCTTTGATCAGCGCGCGCGGCGCTACGTCCAGCGGCACCATTTCGATCCCCTGGCTGGCGCGCAAACCCAGGATGTACTGGAACAGTTTTTCCGGCTTGATCCGCTCGTTCGGCACGACGACGCGCGCTTTGAGATGGATCGCGGCAAGGTGGATGAACAAATCCCACGCGCCAAAGTGCGCCGATCCGGCGATCAGTCCCTTGCCTTGCTTCATCGCGTTTTCGAGATAGTCCAGCCCATGCACATCGGCAAGTTGCGCGTCGAGCTTTTCTTTCGTCAAGGCGTGTCCGCGAAAGAGATCGAAATAATTTTTCCAGAGATTTTGAAACGCGCGCCGCGCGATCGCGTTCAACTCGGTCTGTGTCGCCGCATCGCCGACGACGCGGCGGAGGTTGTAAAAGTACGTGGTTTGCCGCGCGGCGGTGAACAACCAAAACAGATCGCCCAAGCGCGCAAACAGCCAATACCCAAAGCGCGTGGGCAGGCGCGGACAAAACCAACCGGCGAAGCGGAAAAAATAATAGGTCATTTGACAAATACCCAAATCTGCCAAACTTGCCAAACGCGCCAAAATCGGATTTGGCGTCTTTGGCTCATTTGGCTATTTTGGCAAGTTTGGCTCATTTGATCAGCGGCGTTTTGCTGAGACTGGGAATTTTGCGCCGCGCGCTCGCGCTGTCTTTCCACATCGGGCGAAAGATGTACCACTGCTCGGGATGCGCGCGGATGAACGCTTCCATTCGCCGCGCGATTTCCTGCATCGTCATCTGCAAATCGCGATGCCGACTGCCGGAACGTTCGATAACGATCGGCGGCGTGACATCCACGACGATGTGTCCATCGAGTTGAACGTGCGCGTGCCCGACGACGATCGGCGCGCCGGTGAGCAGCGCGAGTTGCGCGGGGCCGGCGGGAAAATCCGTTTCGGTGGCGAAGAAATTCACCGGCACCGTCGTAATATCGAAATGATGTGTCACGCCGAAATCGAGCAGGAAGGTGGTCATCTCGTTACGCTTGAGCGCTTCGATGATTTTGCGCGGCGCGCTTTCGTACGGATAGAGGAAAACTTTTTTATCGCGGCGGATGCGCGTCAGGAGATCCATCAATTGCGGCGGGCGCAGCGTTTCGCCGACGAGTGTAAAGGGCGCGTAGCGATGCGCGAGCAACGCGCTGGGCAAATCCATATTGCCAAAATGCGCGCTGACGACGATCGCGCCTTTGCCGCGCGCTAACGCTTGCTCGAAATACTCGCCGTGCTGAATCGTGATCCGCGCTTCGAGATCGCGCAAGGACATCGAGGGATAGAGCATCACATCGCGCAAGAGGCGCGCGAAATTTTGAAACGCGCGTTGCGTGACGCGTCCCACCGCCGGATCGTTTGGCGATTTGCCGAGTACGTGCGCGAAATTTTCGCGCGCGACGCGGCGGCGGAGCGGCATCAGATAATACGCGCCCGTGCCCATCCATTCGGCGGCGGCGAGACTGAGGCGGGGCGGGGCAAAGCCAACGCAGAACATACCGATCCGCCAAATCCAGTACAGCGCGATCACGTGCGAATAAACTCCTTGTCAGGGCTCAGCCCGCGATGAGCGATTGAAATTGCCGTTCGTAATCGTGCAGGCGCGCGTGATCGAGCGAGCAATGCACTTCGCGTCCGGCGCGATGCATTCGGATCAACCCGGTTTGTTTCAAGCGATGGAGATGCCAGGAAACGAGCGGCTGGCTCATCCGCAAACTGCGCGCGATTTCGTTGACGGTGAGTTCGCGTCGCGCCAACTGCTCCAGAATTCGCAAGCGCGTCGCGTCGCTCAAGGTGCGATAATACCCGCGCAGTTCCTTCAGTCCTCGAATGTCCATAAGTGTCAACGAATCTCAAACGCACAGTGGCGCTATGCGTTCCAACCCGCAATGGGAGCATATATAAATGCCGGCTTATATATTAGCGGAAATCATTTTCTTGTCAAGCCGCACGGAACGCGGTATAATGGGAAAAATGAGGAGGAGGGCTTGAGTGCAGATTCCCTCGTCATCGCGCTGGGATGTGACTCCGGTGGAGGCGATGCAGATTCAGCGCGAGTTAGCCGCGCGCGTGAGCGCGCAGGACGCGCTAGGCGAGGTGCGCTTGGTCGCCGGAGTGGATGTGGGCTTGGAAGGCGCGCAGAATCAGATCGCGCGCGCGGCAGTCGTCGTCCTGACCTTCCCCGAACTTGCCCCGGTGGATTACGCGATCGCACGTTTGCCGGTGACGTTTCCGTACATTCCTGGCTTGCTCGCGTTCCGCGAACTCCCCGCCGTTTTGAATGCGCTGGAAAAACTCAAGATCAATCCCGATGTTCTCATTGTGGATGGGCAAGGGCGCGCGCATCCGCGGCGGCTGGGGATTGCAAGTCACTTGGGCGTCTGGCTCGATTGTGCGACGATCGGTTGCGCCAAGTCACTTCTCTGTGGGCGCGCGAAAGAACCCGCCAATCGCGCCGGCGCGTGGGCGCCCCTCATCGAGCGCGCCGAAACGATTGGCGCGGCGGTGCGAACGCGCGCGGGCGTGACGCCGGTGTACGTCAGTGTGGGGCATCGCGTTAGTTTGAAACGCGCGATTGAGATCGTGTTGCGATGTTGCAAGGGCTATCGTCTGCCGGAGACCACGCGCTGCGCGCATCGCGTTGCGGGAGGTAGGACAATTTTACAAAATTGTCCAACAAAACTATGATCGGCAACGACAAAAAAATCGTACAAGCGGCGGAACTGATCAAACATTCCAAGCACGCCATCGCGTTGACGGGCGCGGGAGTTTCGACGCGTTCCGGCATTCCCGATTTTCGCGGCACCGGCTCCGGCTTGTGGACGCGCATCGATCCAATGGTCGTCGCTTCGATTTGGGGTTTCATCGAGCATCCACAGGGTTTTTACGATTGGATCAAGCCGTTGTCCAAAACGATGCTGGCGGCAAAGCCGAATCCGGCGCATTACGCGCTGGCGGAATTGGAAACGCTGGGTCGCTTGCGCGCGCTGATCACGCAAAACATTGACGACTTGCATCAGCGCGCCGGCAGTCAACGCGTGCTCGAAGTCCACGGGCATATGCGTCAGGCGACGTGCATCCGTTGTTATTATCTCGCCGATGCCAAGCCGTTCATCGAAAAATTTATCGCGGACGACGCGATTCCCACTTGCCCGCGGTGCGGCGGCGCGATGAAACCGAACGTCACGTTGTTTGGCGAAGCGCCGCCGGTGCGCGTGTTGTACGAGGCGCAGCAAGAATCGGAAAAATGCGACGTGATGATCGTCGCGGGCTCGTCGTTGGAAGTGATGCCGGTCGCGGATCTGCCGGTCGTCGCGCGACGACACGGCGCGCAGATCGTCATTATCAACAATTCCGCGACGCCGATGGACAAGCAAGCCGCCGTTGTTCTGCGCGAGGATGTCGTCATCGCGTTGCCGAAGATTGTGGAGCGAGTGAAACAGTGATGGGACGCGGTTGTTGGCAATCCAACGTATTTCAGATATAATCAAGGTATAGGAGAGACCAGAATGAAACGCAAGACGCAGGCGAAATTTCTAGGACGGTATATCGTGGCTGACCCCGAAATCTGTCATGGTCAACTCACTTTTCGCGGCACACGCATTTTCGTTTCGGATGTGCTAGAGATGGTTGCGGATGGAATGGCTTGGGAGACAATAATTGAGCGATGCCATAACCGCATCACCAAAGACGCAATCGCGGAAGCGGTCAAACTCTCCAGCGAAGCGCTCTACAAGCACGCGGGTGAGTTTGTCCTAGAGCCAATCCCCGCATGAACATCCTCGACGAAAATATTCTCCAAGACCAGCGCGAACTGTTGCGCGGTTGGGATACCCCCATTCATCAGATTGGTTTCGATGTTGGTCGGTCAGGGATGAAGGACAGGGAAATCGTTCCTTTCCTGCATCAGCAGCACGAGGTCACTTTTTTCACGCGCGATGGCGATTTCTATGACCGCGATTTGTGTCACACCCGATACTGTTTGGTTCACCTCGCCATTGACAAGGATGAGGTTGCGGCTTTTGTTCGGCGTGTTCTCCGCCACCCGACATTTGACACGAAAGCCAAGCGAATGGGCAAAGTCATTCGCGCCTCGCGCGCGGGGCTTTCGCTTTGGCAAAGGAACGCGCAACGTGAGATACGTGTAGATTGGTAGATTGGTAGATTGGAACAACCTTTGACTCCATTTTGACCAGAGTAAGACTCTTGCATATAATAATAGATAGAAGGCGCGACGTTGCGCTTGCTCTGTCGAATCGGAGTGGATTCAGGTGCCGCACGCCTGTCCGATGCTTTTGGCATTGGTGGGGCGTGTTTTGTTCTTCAGCCCAGAGATCACAAGGCATGATCATTTGGAGTGTTGCGAAGAATCTCCCTGTGTTCCCTGCGTTCTCTGCGGCGACAAATAGGAAGTAGGAGAAGCCGATGAGTCTAAAGATTATCAACAAATCTGACCTTATGCCGTTCGTCGCGAATATGATGGGCGAGTACGAGGTCATCGGTCCCGTGGCAAACGACATTGGGTTCAAGTTCGCCACGCTGACCGACGCGTCTCAGGTGCGGCTCAATTACAACACCACCGTGATTCCGCCGCGCAAAACTCTCCTCCCCACGCAAGAGACGCTCTTCTCGTTTCAAAAGGACATGCTGGCGCCGACGTTCGATATGAAGTGGCGCGTCCTCCTCGGCGTGCACACCTGCGACTTGCACGCGATGTGTATGCTCGACGAAGCGTTCGCACGCGGTCAGCCCGACACGCATTATATGAAACGCCGCGCGACGACGACGATCGTCAGCATGGAATGTCTCGACACGTGCGACGAGAATTCTTTCTGCAAGAGTATGAACACGCTCACCGCCACGTCGGGTTTCGATTTGCACCTGATTCAACTCGGCGATTTCTACGCGGTGGATGTGGGCACGACGGCGGGCGAAGCGTTGCTCGCGAACCACGCCAAGTCGCACGAAGCGACGCGCGCGGAAATTGCGTTGCTCGACAAAACGATGTCGCAAAAGTGGTCGAAATTCCCCGTACGGCTCCACCTCGACGGAAAAGATCTGCCCGCGCTGATGGGCGTTAGTTACAAGAGCCCGCTCTGGGAAGAAGTCGGCAAACGTTGCTTTGGGTGCGGCTCGTGCAACATCGTTTGTCCCACCTGCTACTGCTTCGACGTGCGCGACGAAGTTTCGATGGATGGCAAGTCCGGCGAACGTTATCGCATCTGGGACTCGTGCCAACTCGACGAATTTGCGCGCATCGGCTCCGGCGAAAATTTTCGCAAGACGCACGCGCACCGCTTGCGCCATCGGTTTATGCGCAAAGGCAAGTACATCGCGGAAGCGTTCCCAGGTCATCAAGGCTGCGTCGGGTGCGGACGTTGCGCGCGCGCATGTCTAGTGGACATTACCCCGGTGGGCGTTTGGAATTCCCTGCGCCAGGATCACGCATAGGAGGCAAAGATGTCAATACCTGCGATCGAATCTATTTACCTGCCGACCCTGGCGTGGATTTCCAAAGTCGAAACGATGACGGCGACGGAAAAGTTTTATACTGTCGAATTGCCGCGCGGTCAATCGCTGGGACACAAGCCGGGTCAATTCGTCCAGATCAGTTTGAATGGCATCGGCGAAGCGCCCATTTCGATTTCGTCATCGCCGAGCCGCAGTAACGGCAAGTTCGAGATGTGCGTCCGTAAAGTTGGCGATGTGACGACCGCGTTGCACAACTTGGGCGAAGGCGCGCAAATCGGCGTGCGCGGTCCGTACGGGCGCGGTTTTCCCGTCGAACAATTCGAAGGGCGCGATATTCTCGTCGCGGCGGGCGGCTTGTCGCTGGCGCCGGTGCGGAGCGTGATCAATCAGATTTTCGACCATCGCAAAAAGTACGATCGCTTTATCATTCTCTACGGCGCGAAAAATCCGGGCGAGTTGCTGTTCAAGGAAGAACGCGAGGAATGGAAAAAGCGGAGCGACGTCGAATTTCTCGAAACGGTGGACAAGGGCACGCCCGAGTGGACAGGCAACGTCGGCGTCATCACGACCTTGTTTCCGAAGATCACCGTCAACCCGCGTAACACGGTCGCGATCACCGAAGGTCCGCCGATTATGTACCGGTTCGTGTTGATGGAATTGCTCGGCAAGGGCATTCCCGAAGATCAAATCTGGGTCTCGCTCGAACGCCGGATGAAATGCGGCGTCGGCAAGTGCGGTCACTGTCAACTCGATCATTTCTACTGCTGTCAGCACGGACCGTCGTTCAACTACGCCGAGATTAAAGGTGTGATGGAGGCGCTCTAATGAAACCCAAAGTAGCATTTTTCGATTTCACGAGTTGCGAAGGTTGCCAACTCACCGTCGTGGATTCACTCCAGACACATCTTGATTTGCTCGACGTGGTGGAGATCGTCCAGTTCCGCGAAGCGATGTCTGAACGCGGCGAAGATTACGCCATCGCGTTCGTCGAAGGATCGATCACGCGCGAAGCGGACGAGGCGCGCCTCAAGCAGATTCGCGAGCAAGCCGCGCTGGTCGTCGCGCTCGGCGCGTGCGCGCATCTCGGCGGCGTCAACGCGATCAAAAATCTCGCGCCGCTCGACGACGTGCGCCAGTACGTCTACGGGGACAAGCACAAGTGGTACGAAACGTACGCCGCGCGCCCGATCAGTGCGGTCGTCAAAGTGGACGCGTTCATCCCCGGTTGCCCGATTGATCGCGAAGAATTTATTCGCGTCGTCAAAGCGGTGCTGCTCGGCAAGAAACCGCCGATTCCCGATTATCCGGTGTGCGTGGAATGTAAGTTGAAAGAAAATAATTGTATGTTCCACAAAGGCGGCTTTTGTTTGGGTCCCGTCACGCGCGCGGGTTGCGGCGCGATTTGCCCAACCTACAGCGATGGCTGCGAAGGTTGTCGCGGCGCGATCCCGAATCCGAACCAGGACGCGATGAAGGACGTGTTGAAAGAACACGGTCTCACCGTTGACGAAGTAATGGCGCGGATGACGATGTTTAACGCGTTTGACGCTAGTCAATTGGGGAAATAGTCAATTAGTGATTGGTGATTGGTGGCTAGTCACTAATTGACCAATTACTAATTGACTAATCACAAGTTGACTAATCACGAGGATAACTATGGCACAAAATATGAAAATAGACGTTCACCACGTCACGCGCGTCGAAGGGCACGGCAACATCACGGTCAACGCGAAGAATGGCGTGCTGGAAGAATGTCGGCTCGACATCGTGGAAACGCCGCGCTTTTTTGAAGCGATGTTGCGTGGACGCCCGTACACCGACGCGAGCCACATCACGTCGCGCATCTGCGGCATCTGCGCGGTCGGTCACGCGACCGCGTCACTGCGCGCATCCGAAACCGCGCTCGGCGTCGAATTGTCCGAGCAAGCGTGGTTGCTGCGTAAATTGATTTTTCACGGCGAGATCCTTGACAGCCACGTCTTGCACACGTATATGCTCGTCGCGCCCGACTTTTTCAAAGTGGGCAGCGTGATTCCGCTCGCAGGCATCGCGCCCGACGCGGTTTTGCGCGCGCTGCGAATGAAAAAACTCGCGGGCGATTTGTGCGCGATGGTCGGCGGGCGGCACACGCATCCGATCGCGATGAGCGTCGGCGGGTTCACGCATCTGCCGACCGTTGACGAACTCAAGGCGATGCGCGCGCGCTTGATCGACGCGCGCAAGGATATGGACGAGACGGTCGCGCTCTTCAAGACCTTGCCGTGGCCCCAATTCACGCGCGAGACGGAATACGTCGCGCTGAGCAAGCCCGACGAGTACGCGTTCATTGACGGCACGATTACGACGACCGACGGCGGCAGGTATCACTTGAACGATTACCGCAAAGTGACAAACGAAAAATGCGTCGAACATTCGTCGTCCAAGCACACCGCACACAAACGCGAATCGTATATGGTCGGCGCGCTCGCGCGGTTCAACGTCAACTCCAAGCAGTTGCATCCCAAAGCGCAAGAAGCTGCGGACGCGCTGGGGCTGAAAGCGGTTTGCACGAATCCGTACCTGAACAGCGCGGCGCAAGTCGTCGAAATGGTGCACAGCATTGAAGAGTCCGTCAAGATTTGCGACGAACTGATCGCGCGCGGGATCAAGAAAGAAGACGCGTACAAATTTGCGGGCAAGGGCGGCACGGGCGTCGGCGCGTGCGAAGTGCCGCGCGGGCTCTTGTTCCACAACTATGAAATCGGCGACGATGGCAAGATCGTCAACGCGAACTGCATCATTCCGACGGGGCAAAATCTCGCGAACATCGAAGCGGATATGCGCGCGCTCGTCCCACAAATTCTCGATCAAGGCCAGGAAAAAGTGACGTTCGCGCTGGAAATGCTCGTGCGCGCGTACGATCCCTGCATTTCGTGCTCGGTGCATTTTCTGGATGTCAAGTTTGTATAGTTGGATAGCTTGATAGTTGGGTAGTTGGATGGTTGGCTAGTTCGACTGCAAAACTATCCAACTATGTAACTATGCAACTACCCGACTATGAAACCCATCCTGGTTCTCGGTCTCGGTAATCCGTTGCAAGGCGATGATGGTGTTGGTTGCCGCGTCGCGCAGGAGTTGGAACGTGTCATTGCGAGCCGTCCTGAGCAGAGCGTAGCGGAGTCGAAGGAAGCGGCGAAGCAATCTCCAACTCGCGAATCGGAGATTGCTTCGTCGCAGCCCTTCGACTCCGCAGCACAAAACGCTGCTCCGCTCAGGGTGCTCCTCGCAATGACACGATGGCAAGATGTCGAGGTGATGGATGGCGGGACGCCCGGCGTCGGCTTGCTGAATGTGATCGAAAGGCGCGCGCGCGTGATCATCATTGACGCGGCAGAGATGAGCATCGCGCCGGGAGCATTTCGGCGATTCACGCCGGAGCAAGTCGCGCTGACCGGTTCCGCGCAGCGATTCTCGCTGCATCGTTCCGGCGTCGCGGACGCGCTCGCGCTGGCGCGCGAATTGAAAATCGAACTGCCCGAAATCATTTTCTTCGGCGTTCAACCGGCAAGCGTCGAATGGCGCGACGCACTCAGTCCGGCAGTGCAGGGCGCGGTGCCGCGCGTGATCGAAGCGATACTCAACGAATTGAATCAAAGGATGAAATCAGAAGGATGAAGGATGAAAAATTTATTCATCCCTCCGCCTTCATCCTTCATCCTTGATTTTAGGAGTTCACTATGGCAAATGAAAAAATTCTGATTATTGACGATGACGACGATCTGGTGCTGGCGATGCGCTTGCCGCTCGAAGCCGCGGGCTACAAAGTGGCGCGCGCAGCCAACGGCGAAGAAGGGCTGAAAAAAGTCAAAGAAGTCAAGCCCGATCTGATCATCCTCGACGTGATGATGGACTCGACGACGGCGGGCTTTCAAGTGTCGCTCGCGCTCCGCAGTCCTGATCCAACATCGGAGTACAAAGCGTACAGCAAAATTCCGATCCTGATGTTGACGGCGATTCACTCGACCACGCCGTTGCGCTTTGGACCCGACCAAGAGTATCTGCCCGTAGATACCTTCATCGAAAAACCGATCGAACCGGCGAAACTGCTCGACCAGGTCCGCAAACATTTGAAATCCTGATCGTAAGGGCGAAGCAGTGGCAGAGTTGCCGCGTCGATCGAGCAGTCGGCATCAGCCAATGCTTCGCCCCTACCTTTTTGCGGTGGTGATTATGAATTCAGCCGCGCTACGCGATGCCGCGCAATCCAGTTCCGTGCCGCTTGAAGCGGAACTCGTTTCCAGTATGACCTGGCTCATCACGATCCGATGGTTGGCAGGCATCGGCGTGTTGGGCGCGACGTTCGTCGCCGACACTTTCTTTCGCGTATCTCTCCCCGCGCTGTCGCTCTATCTGCTCGGCGTCATTATCCTCGTCTATAACGCCGCGTTCCACCTGATCGCCCGGCGCTTGATGCGAAAAGAACCGCGCGCGCATCACCAGTCCGATTTTTTCACCAAGACGCAAATCGGGTGCGATTGGCTGGCGATGACCGCGCTGATTCATTTTTCCGGCGGACTCGAAAGCCCGGCGATCTTTTATTTTTTCTTTCACGTCGTCATCGCCTCCATTTTGCTTTCGATGCGCGCGACGTTTTTGTACGCGGCGATGGCGGCGCTCCTGATCAGCGCGATTGGCATTGGGGAATATGCCGGCGCATTGCCGCACTATTTCGTCTTGGCGAACGCGTCCGCCGCGCTGTATCGCCAGCCCCTTTTCGTCCTCGGTACGATTTTCTTCTTCAGCAGCACGATGTTCGTCGCGGCGTACCTTGCCTCTACGCTCAACGCGCGACTACGCAAACGCGAAGCCCAGGTCGTCACACTCAGCCAAAATTTGTTGAGCGCGTACACGCGCCTGGAAACCGTCTACGAATCGGCGGAAGCGGTCAACTCGACGCTTGAACTCACGCAGGTGTTGGATCGCCTGGTGCAACGGACGGCGGATGCGCTCGGCGTGCGCGCGTGTTCGATTCGTCTGCTCGACGAAACCGGCGCGCGCTTGAACGTCGCGGCGGTGTACGGCTTGAGCGACGCGTACGTCAAGAAAGGCGATTTGACCCTGGATCAAAATCCGCTCGCGCGCGAAGTGATCGCGGGCAAGGCGATCATCGTCAACGATGTGGCGACCGACACGCGTTTGCAGTATCCGCAACAGGCACTGGAAGAAGGCATTGCTTCGATGCTCTCCGCGCCGTTGCACGGCAAGCAAGGTCCGCTCGGTTTGATTCGCGCGTACAGCGTGGACGCGTATCATTTTACAGCGGACGACGCGGAATTCGTCAGCGCGATCGCGCGGCAAGGTAGCATCGCGATCGAAAACGCGCTGGCGTATCAAGCGCTCGGCAAACTCGATCAGATGAAATCGCGCTTCGTGATGACGGTGACGCACGAACTGCGGTCGCCGGTGAGCGTCGTGCGCAGTTTGTTGCGGACATTGCTCGCCGGGTACGTCGGCGAGCTGGGCGAGACGCAGCGCGAGATGCTTCAGCGCGTGCAGTATCGCGCCGATTTTCTGCAAACGCTGATTGACGATCTGCTCGATCTGGCGGCGGGCAAAGCGGACGTGAGCGCGAAAGAGGAAATCGTGCCGGTGCGGTTGGATGAAGCCGTCGCGCGCGTCGTCGAGCGGTTCACGATTCCCGCGCAGGAAAAAGCCATCGCGCTGGAATGGGAGTGCGCGTGCGCGGACGGTCCGATCAAAATCGCCGCGACGAACGAGGGGATCGATCGCGTCTTGAACAACCTGGTTTCCAACGCGGTCAAGTACACGCCGCACGGCGGACGCGTCGCGGTCAAGTTGTTCGCGCGCGCTAATCGCGCGACGCTGGAGGTTGCGGACAGCGGGATCGGGATTCCCGAAGACGCGCTGACGCACTTGTTCGAAGAATTTTATCGCGCGCCGAACGCAAGAGCCCAAGTCAAAGAAGGCACGGGCTTGGGTCTGGCGATCACCAAGGATTTGATCGTGCGCTACGGCGGGCATATCGGCGTGCAGAGTCAGGCGGGGCGGGGGACAACTTTCACCGTCACGTTTCCAATTTTGATCGAGTTGCCGGTCTAGCCCGCGCGGCGGACGACGACGACGAAATGCCATTGCGCGCCGCGTAATGGCATTTTTCATTTCGCGCGTCCATTTTTATTTTCCGCGAGACGATGCTATAATGACGCGCAGGAGATGCCCGTGCTGGCTTTGGATTTGTTACCGATCTTGAAACAACACCGCCCGTTTGCGATTTTGTCGTCCGTGGGCTTGGCGGTGTTGTACGTTGAATTGAGTTGGGCGAGTTTCAATTTCTGGTCGTCTCGTTCGCTTGACGAAGCGATCGCGGTGACCGGGTTGATCGCAGTCCTCGCGTTCGTCGGTTATCTGATTTCCTTTTTCGTCCCGCCGTTGCTGGTGCGCGACACCTGGGATCATCCGCGCGCGTGGGGCGTGTTGAGCAACGTCGCCGCCTGGTCGGTGGGCATTACGATTGCGCTCAACGTGATCGAATTCGGGCTGTTGTTGTATCTGGTCAATTTCGATCTGATCGCCAGCTACCATCTTTTGCGCGATGTCTACGTCTACACTTTTTTCGCGCTGCTTTTCTTTCACGGCTTGTTGTTGTACGTCCGCTATGTGACTTTTCTCTACCAGACGCCCGATCACGTTCAGCCGCTCAAAGTGATCGCATCGTCACTGGGCGTGGGGCTGATCCTGCTGTTCGTGGGCGGCTTTTTGTTTTTGATCGATCTGGTTCATCTCGAAAACGCGTCGGCGGCGATGCAAGGCATAATGGGCTTGCACGTCTACGGGCGCGGACTCTATTTGTTTACGCTCGTGATCGCCGCGTATGTCTGGCACTTGCGCTGGATCGCGGATCACTGATACACAAGTCAGTATTCAGTGTTCAGTGTTCAGACGACTGAAGACTGAACACGGAACACTAAACTCTGGAGGACTAGTGCGAATTCCCATCATCGCGGGAAACTGGAAAATGAACAAAACGATTGCGGAGGCGCGCGAGTTGGTCGGCGCGCTGCGCGATGAGTTGACGCGCGTCGCCGCCGATGGCAAGGTGCAGATCGTTTTGTGTCCGCCGTTCATCGCGCTTGCCGAAGTTGCCGCGCGCGTCAAGGAGACGCCAATCAAAGTCGGCGCGCAAAATTTATTTTGGGAAGTCAAAGGCGCGTACACCGGCGAAATCGCGCCGCCGATGCTGAACGAAGTGTGCGATTACGTCATCATCGGTCATTCCGAACGCCGCCAGTATTTCGGCGAGACGGATGAAGGCGTCAACAAGAAAACGCGCGTCGCGCTCGCGCATCACCTGACGCCGATTGTGTGCGTCGGCGAGAATTTGCAACAGAACGAAGCGGGGCAGACGGCGCAGATCGTCGGCGCGCAAGTGCGCGCCGCGTTCACGGAGATCGCGCGCGACGACGCGCGGCGTTGCGTCATCGCGTACGAGCCGGTCTGGGCGATCGGCACCGGCAAAGCCGCGAGCGGCGCGGGCGCGAACGCGGTGATCGGCTTGACGATTCGCGGCGCGCTGGCGGACTTGTACGACGAAGCGACCGCGCAAACGATCCGCGTGCAGTACGGCGGCAGTGTCACACCGAAAAACGTCGCGGAATTTTTCGCGCAACCGGAAATTGACGGCGCGCTCGTCGGCGGCGCAAGTTTGCTCGCGGCGGATTTCATCGCGATTTGTCAGGCGGCAAGGAAATAGTTCAAGGTTTGCAGGTTCAAGGTTCAAAGTTAAACTTGGAACCTTGAACCTTGAACCTTGAACCTTGAACTTTGAACCTTGAACCCTGAACCCCCAATGTCCATCCTCATCTTCCTCGTCGTCTTCGCGCTGACGATTTTTTTGCAACGCTGGTTGCATCAGCACATCCAGGGATTCGCGCTCGCGCTCACGGGCAAACCGGGTTGCGGATTGCGCTTGCTGTTCTATTTGCTATTGCCCGGCGTGATCCTGCACGAATTGAGTCATTACATCGTCGCCAAAGTATTGCTCGTGCGAACCGGCAACGTCCACATCGGGCTGGGCAACCCGCGCGCCAGACGCGTCACGCTCGGCTCGGTGAACATCGAACGGACAGATCCGTTCCGCGAAAGTCTGATCGGCGCGGCGCCGTTCGTTTTCGGCGTCGGCGCGATTTGGCTGATCGCGGCGTGGGGCTTTGACGTGTGGCCCCAAGCCGGCGCGTCGTGGGAGTTGTTCTTTCAGCGCGTCGCGCAGTACGCGGACGATTGGACGACCTGGCTCGATCTCTATCTGATCTTCGCGGTGAGTACCGCGATGATCCCCAGCGAATCGGATCGCGCACCGTGGGGTCCCGTGTTCACCGTGTTTGGCGCGCTCGTCGCGTTCTTGTTCGTCCTGGGATGGACGCCCAACATTCCGCCCGCCGCGATGACGCTCGCGCGCAACTGGCTCGACGCGCTCACGTTCGCGCTGGGACTGGCGGTGATCGTCAACGGGGTGATCGCCGTCGCGTTGTGGATTTTGGAGGTGACGTTGCGGCAAATCAGCGGCAAGCGCGTGGACTATCGCGTGCGGCGGCGGTAAAAACAGGAACCCAGGTTTCGCTACGAAACCTGGGTTTTACTTCTGGGGTGAGGGCGGACTGAGTTTGACGAGCAACGCAATCGCGCTCAGCCCGATCACCACCAGGGCGATCAGTTTGTAGATACCGGTCGGCAGAATCAGCGCGAGCGCGCCGAACAAGATCGTGACGGCATAGTAGAGAAAGACGATCACGCGTTGCGGTACGCCCAGATCGAGCAAGCGATGGTGCAGGTGACCGCGATCGGCGGAGAACGGCGATTTGCCCGCGCGAACGCGCTGGATGATTTGCCACGCCACGTCGAGAATCGGGATGCTGAGGACGAGCAACGCGGTGCCCACTTTCGCGCCACCGATGATTGACAGCGCGCCGAGCGCCAAGCCCAGCACGTTCGCGCCGGCGCTGCCCATAAAAATTTGCGCCGGGAAAAAATTGAACAACAGGAACCCCAGGACACTGCCGAGGAGCGCGAGCGCGAGGAGCGCGAGCGAGTTCTGTCCCAGGTTGAATGTGTGCGCGAACAACAGCGCGCCCGCAATCAGGACGACGCCGCCTGCCAAGCCGTCAATCCCGTCCAGCCAGTTGATCGTGTTCATCATTCCGACCAGCCAGAACAACGTGAAGAGAAAGGCAAACCAGGTTTCGAACGGCGCAAAGTGTCCCGGGAACGGGTTGGAGACTTCACGGATCAAGACCCCGCTCGCGGCGACGATAATCGCCGCGATGATCTGCGCGATGAGTTGCGGCGCGGGAGCGAGTTCGCGATGATCGTCGTACACGCCAACAACAAACACCAACGCGCCGCCAATGAAAAGCCCGATCAGGCGCGGCATCTCGAATTCATCCGTGCGCGGATACGACAGCGAGACGCCGACCGCCGCGAAAAACGCGACGAAGAGTGATAGTCCGCCGAGTTTGGGTGTGGGCTGGGCGTGCTGATGCCGATTGCGGGGCTGGTCTACCGCGCCGGTTCGCAATGCCAGACGCGCGGCGAGCGGCGTGAGCGTGAGCGCGATCAAGAATCCAGTGGCAAAGACAAGAACAAAAATCATCGTGACTCGATCCATTCTATTCCACACCGCGTCGCGTGTCAAAGTTGGCGCATCGCGCGCGTAGGGTGTAATTCACTTTCGGGGGCAACTGTCATTCTGAGCGAAGCGAAGAATCTCGCAAGTTCTGGAGAGACGCTTCGCGGAGTTTACAGTGAGCGAAGCCGAACTGCTCAGCGTGACAACTTCTCCCCCAAAGTGAATTACACCTCGCGCGTTGCGGCAATTGCATATTTGCGCGATTGGGGCTATAATCCAGACAAGAACTATGCAGAACGATCCGAGTTGGGAAACTCACGTGGGCGCGATGCACGACGCGGTGCGCGCGCGCCGGAATACGGGCGTCACCGCATTTCTGCTGGCGGCGTTGCTGATCTGCGTGCTCGGCGCGGTGGCAATGCCGAGCGGCTTGGGTGTGCTGGTGGGCTATCAGGAGTTGCAAGCGCAAAACCACGAGTCGGCGATCATTCATTTCAATCGCGGCTTGAGTTACCTCAACGAAAAATATCCGGAACTCGCGCGCAATGAATTCGAAATCGCGCTCAAGTACGACGAGACGTTCGAACCGGCGCGGGAAAAACTGGACGAGTTGCAGATACCGAACGGGAGCAGTACGCCCGGCGCGCTGCAACAAGATCGGATTGCCGCCGCGCTGTACGACGAAGCGCGCGGGTTGGTGAATCAGAAAGAGTGGAGCGACGCGATCACGCGCCTGGAACAAGTGCGGACACTCAATCCGGGTTATCGAACGGCTGACGTGAACGATCTGTTGTACCAGGCGTACATCAATTCCGGCAAAGCCGCCGTCGCCGCCGGACAAATCGAAATCGCGCGCGAGCGTTTTGAATCGGCGCTGGCGATCCGCAACACGGACGCCGAAATCAAACGCCAACGCGATCTCGCCGTGTTGTATCTCGAAGGACAGCAAGCGTTCGGTTACAACTGGCAGACCGCCGTCACCAAATTGTCCGCGCTCTTTCAGCAAGACCCGAATTACGCCGATGTCAAAAAACGATTGTACGACGCGCACATCCAGTACGGCGACAAGGCGTGCAAAGAAGGCGCGTGGGCGCTCGCGCAGCGCGAGTACGACGGCGCGCTCGCGCTGGTGAACGATCCGCAACTCGCGCAGAAACGCGCGCAAGCGCAGACGATCTGCAAGCGCGCGCCCACGCCCACACCTGCCGATACGCCGGTGATCGTCGGCACGCCGGCGATCAGCGGCACACTTGCGCCGGGCGGCACGCCCACGCTGATCGCGCTGCCGATGGCGGAAAGTTACACCTGGGTCACTTCGACCGCGCGCGACAAACCGTGCACGGGCGCCGGGACCGTCAGCGGCGCGGTGCGCGACGCGCTGGGACGCGCGCTGGCGAATGTGTTGGTGGGGTACTATGCCGATGACATTCCACTGACCACCGCGCGCACGAACGCCACCGGGCAATATCAACTCACCTTGGGCAAAGATCCGCGCGTGTTGCACGTCGTTCTGTTGGGTGCGGATGGCAAAACGCCGTTGACTGATACGCTCGTGCATTATCCAGGTGGGCTGGTGGCGGGCTGTCACGTCGTGATCGAGTGGCAACGCGTGCAGTGAAGTAAGGCGCGAGCCCGTTTCGCGTTTTACGTTCGAGGAGTGCGATGAGAAAATTTTTTCGTGTGCTGGCGCTGGGTTTGATCGTCTTGGCGTTCGCGTTGCCCGCCATCGCGCGCGCGCAGAGCGGCGCGCACGTCAACGTGCTCACGGTGAATGGCGCGATTGATATCTGGGTCGAAGGATACATCAATCGGGGCATCACGCTTTCCGAACAGGATGGCGCGCAGGCGATCGTCATCCTCTTGAACACGCCGGGGGGCGCGCTCAACGCCACGCAAAATATCACGACGCGGATGTTGAACGCGCGCGTGCCGGTGATCGTCTTTGTGTATCCCCCGGGCGCGTGGGCGGGGTCGGCGGGCACGTTCATCACGCTGGCGTCCCATATCGCCGCGATGGCGCCGACGACGACGATCGGCGCGGCGCACCCGGTTGCCGCCGGAAGTGAGCAGCTGGAAGGCGACGCGCGCGACAAGGTCACCAACTTTTCCGTCGCGATGATCCAAAACCTGGCGCGCGAGCGCGGCAGAAACGCCGAATGGGCGGGCAAAGCGGTCAAGGAAAGTGTTTCAGCCACCGCGCAAGAAGCGTTGCAGTTGAACGCGATTGACTTGATCGCGAACGATGTGGATGATTTGCTGAACCGCGTGGATGGCAAAACCGTCAAGACCGCGGCCGGCGAATTGACGTTGCGAACCCAACGCGCCAGAGTCAACTCCGTGGAGATGAATTTTGCGGAATTGATCCTGCACACGATCGTCGATCCGAATCTCGCGCTGATCCTGCTGCAAATCGGCTTGCTCGCGATCGCTGTCGAGTTGTACAATCCCGGCGCGACGTTGCCCGCCGTCGTCGGCGGCATTTGCCTGGTGCTGGCATTCGTCGCGCTGGGCAACCTGCCGGTGAACTGGGGCGGCGTGATCCTGATCATAATGTCCGTGATCGCGTTCGTGATTGACGTGCAAGTGAACAGCATCGCGTTGACACTGGGCGCGTTGGGGATGTTCGTGCTGGGCGCGCTGTTGCTCTTTACGCCGCTGACGCCGCCAGCGCCGACGATGCCGGACGTTTCAGTCTCGCCCTGGGTGGTGCTGGCGTTGGGCGGCACGATGGCGGGGTTCTTTCTCTTCGTGCTAGGCGCGGCGGTGCGCGGACGCAAGTATCCGGTGTTGAACGGCGCGGAATCGCTCATCGGCGCGACGGGCGTCGCGCTCTCCGATCTCGCGCCGAGTGGAATGGCGCGCGTGAGGAGTGAGGAATGGCTTGCCGACGCGCAGGAAGGAGTGATCAAAGAAGGGGATGCGATCCAGGTTGTGCGTGTGGAAGGGTTACGGCTCAAAGTAGTGAAGAAATAAGGGAACGGGGTACAGGTTGCAGCTGATTGTCGCTCCCTGTCCGCTGATCCCTGAACTCAAATTCAAAGGAGAATGAGTATGACGAACCAAACTGTAACGATGCTGTCGTGCATCGGTTTCTTCTTCGTCTTGTTCGCGTTGGTGCTGTTTACGATGGCGATCAAGATCGTGCGTGAGTACCAACGCCTGGTCGTGTTCCGACTGGGCAAGTGCGTGGGCGCGCGCGGACCCGGCTTGGTCTTCCTGATTCCTTTCGTCGAGACCGCCAACTGGGTAGACTTGCGCGAACTGTTCCTCGATGTGCCGGCGCAAACGACGATTACCAAAGACAACGCCAATATCTCGGTTGACTTTTTGATCTACTACAAGGTAGTGGATCCGGTCGCCAGCGTCGTCCAGGTTCACAATTTTGCCGGAGCGTCGCAAGGGATCGCGATGACGACGCTGCGCGCGGTCATCGGCGATATTCTGCTCGATGATGTGTTGGCGCAGCGCGAACGCATCAACACCTCGCTGCGCACCAAGCTGGACGACGTGACCGAGCGCTGGGGCATCAAAGTGACGGCGGTCGAAATTCGCGAAATCTTGCCGCCGCGCGAGATTCAAGAAGCGATGACGCGCCAGATGTCCGCCGAGCGCACGCGCCGCGCGGTCGTCACCGAAGCGGAAGGCAAGAAATCGGCGGCGATCACAGTCGCCGAAGGCGAAAAGCAATCGGCGATCTTGCGCGCCGAAGGCGAACGCCAAGCGCGCATCCTGCAAGCCGAAGGGTACGCGCAAGCGCTGGAGACAGTCTTCGCCGCGGCAAAGGGCATTGACGCCAAGACGATGTCGCTCCAGTACCTCGACACGCTCAAGGCGTTGGGTGCCAGCCCGGCGACTAAATTCGTCTTCCCCGCCGAGTTTACCAACTTGCTCAAGCCGTTCATCGGCTATGCGACGGAGACGGTGGGAGAGGGCAAGGGCTAAACCCCGCCGAGCGCGCGTGCTGAGGATGAAATCGGCAAAGGTTAAAGAAATTTAACCAAAAACTGTATTGGTCAACCAGATGTTGCACATGCTTTTGACATAAAAACGCCAGGAAAGCGTTCAATTTGCCCGTAGTGCCCAGCATGGCGCGGCTACCACCCTCGCGGGCACTGTGCAACACCCCGTTGACTAGTACAAAATTTAACCAAAAACCCATTGACATCCACAAATCGTTATGTGATAATGCCAGCGTAGGAACGAGGTTCTGCGCGTCTGGTGTTGTGATGGATTTGCTCGCCAAGGCAAGAACGACCGATGCCTTGGCGAGTTTTGTTATCCGCCGGTCTCATCTTTTTCCAAATTTTCAAGGGGGTGTTGGGTTCGTATGGACAGTCGTTTGCAGGGCACGGTCAAGTGGTTCAACAATTCCAAGGGCTATGGCTTTATCGCGCGCGATAGCGGTAAAGACGTGTTCGTCCACTTTTCCGCGATCCAAACGGAGGGCTTTAAATCCTTGAGCGAAGGGGACAAGGTGGAGTTCGTCATCGAAGAAAGTCCCAAAGGACCACAAGCCGCGAACGTTGTGAAAGTGGCCTAATCGGTTTTTGTCTGGGCAGTACTTCACGAGCAAACAGCCATTGGCGCGCTGACGCCGATGGCTGTTTGTGTTTTGCCGAGTTGCATTTTTCCAACAATCGCGTTATGCTAGGCGCGGATCAGAGGTGACGGATGGCGACGTACCACATCTATATGGACTGGCACGTACCCGGCTATCTAGCGCGCGTGCATCTTTCGACCTGCCCGTTTTGCAACGACGGCAGTGGAATTCATCCGCGCGCCACCAATCGGTACGGGCGATGGTACGGTCCGTACGCCTCGTTCCAAAAAGCGTACGATGCCGCGCAGCAACTTGGCAGGTACCGGCGCAAGTGCAAACACTGTAATCCAAAATGATTCCGACGCATCGAACGGCAGACGACCGGCACATCGCGGTGGTCTGTTCTCTTTTTTGGCGGATGTGTTGGATTCGGTTATAATGATCGCGATGGATCAAAAACCGAATGACCTGCTCGAAGTTGTCGTCGGGAAACTCCTGACCGAGCAGAAACACACTTTGGCGATTGCGGAATCGTGCACCGGCGGCTTGCTCACGCATCGCTTGACGAACGTCCCCGGCAGTTCGGCGTACATCATCGCGTCCGTGATCGCGTACGCGTACGAAGCCAAAGTCGCCGCGCTCGGCGTGTCGTGGGACACGCTGAACACGTTCGGCGCGGTGAGCGCGGAGACGGTCACCGAAATGGCGCGCGGCGCGCGCGCGAAATTTTCCGCGACGCTTGGACTTGCGATCACCGGCATTGCCGGACCGGGCGGCGGGATGCCGGGCAAACCGGTTGGGCTGGTTTACCTCGCGCTGGCAGACGCAGACGCAGTGATCGTCGAAAAACATATTTGGCGCGGGGATCGTTTGCAGAACAAGGAGCAAAGCGCGCAAGCCGCGCTGGAGTTGCTCCACTGTTACCTAACGCAGAGTTGATACAAACTGTGCGACGGTCGGCGGTCTGCCGTCGGCGGTCGTTTGTCAAAGAGGTTGATCTGTGCAACTGATCGGCGCGTCAAGTTTACCTGAGGATTTGACGCCGACGCAAAAGAAAAATTTTCTGAACGTCCAGATTGACGGCATCGCGATTGGGCTGGCGAGCGCGGCAAGTCCATTCTTGCCGGTTTTCCTCGCGCGGCTCGGCGCGACGAATTTCCAGGTCGGCTTGTTAACCGCGATGCCGGGCGTGACCGGCTTGATCTTGGCGATCATCGTCGGACGATTTTTGCAGACGCGGCGCCAGGTGGTGCCGTGGTACAGCGCGGGGCGCTTGATGGTCGTCTCGTGCTACGCGTTGACCGGACTCGTGCCGTTCATCGTCCCGTATGAATTCCAAGTGATCGCGGTCTTGGTGATCTGGGCGTTCGCGACGTTGCCGCAAACGCTCGTCAATGTCTGTTTTGGCGTCGTGATGAACGCGGTTGCCGGTCCCAAACATCGGTACGATCTGATGAGTCGGCGGTGGTCAACCTTGGGCTTTGTGCAAGCCGTCACGGTGGCGATCGTCGGACAAGTTTTGGATCGGCTCGGTTTTCCGTTCAACTATCAGATCGTATTCATCGGGCTTTCATTGGGCGGCTTGATCAGTTTTTATTATTCGAGTCACATCGCGCTGCCGGATGCCGAACCGCCACCCAGGTCGGACGAATCGGCGCGTGTGCGCGCGCGGAATTTCGTCGCGTTGATTTGCAGTCAGCCGGAGTTCGTCTCGTTTATGTTCAAGCGGTTTGTCTACATTTCCGGGACGACGCTCGCGGTGCCGTTGTTTCCGCTGTACTATGTGCGGCAAGTGCAAGCGACCGACGCGTGGATCGGGATGATCAATATGGCGCACACCGCGATTATGTTGGTGGGCTATTTGTTCTGGTCGCATCAATCGAAACGGCGCGGCGGACGCTTTGTATTGTTGTGGACGACGCTGGTGATGTCGCTCTATCCGGTGCTCACCGCGCTGACGTTGCAAGTCGAAGTGATCGTGCTGTACGCCGTCATCGCCGGAATCTTTCAAGCGGGGCTCGACCTGGTTTTCTTCGACGAGCTGATGAAGACGTTCCCCGCCCAGTACAGCGCGACATTCGTTTCGATTGCGCAAAGTCTGCAACACCTCGCGACGGTGGCGGCGCCGCTCGTGGGAACACTGCTCGCCGATCAGATCGGGATCGGCGGCGCGCTGATCGTGAGCGGCGCGTTGCGGTTGGTGGGGTTTGCGCTGTTCGCGGCAGGGAAAAGATGAAAGATGAGAGATGAAAGATGAAAAATTTCATCTTCGTTCTTCCTTTTTTCATCCTTCATCCTTCATCCCTCATCCTTCTGCCTTTGTTGCGCGCTGATAAACGCGATGATTCTTGTACGGCTTGGCGCCAACATTCCCAAGGTCTTGGCGCATTTGCGCGGCGGTTTCGGCGACCTGGGTCAGATCGCCGTGGTCGAAGTGAAAGCCGGGCGCGCGAAGCGTCTGCTCCATCTCCGAGTACATCAGCGCGTTGCCGCCGATGCCTTGAAACTCCGGCAGAATTCCCGCGCCGTTGAGCGTGATCCAATTCGTCCGCCGCATTTCGATTAGCAGATCGATCAAGCCGAACGGAAAAAGATGCCCGCGCGCGCGCTGCAGCGCGGCGGAGACATCGGGGAACGCGAACACGAAACCGACGACCGCGTCGTCGTGCGCGATCACCTTGATCAAACGCGGATCGGCGATCAGCAAAATATTGTCGAGAATGAATTTGATCTCGCGCGCGGTCAGCGGATAATATTCCCAGTTGTTGACGAACGCGTGATTGTACGCGCGTCCGATGCGCTCCGCCCACGCGATCAATTCGCGTTTGTGTTTGAACTTGATCACCCGCAGATTGCCGCGCTTGCCCGCGCGCGCGGCGATCCGGCGGACGCGTTCGGGCATCTTGAAATCGGCGCCCAGATAGCACGAGACGAAATCCACTTCTTTGGTGAAACCCAGGTTTTCGATCAGGCGCGCATAGTACGGATAGTTGTAATTCATCATCGTCATCACTTGACGATGCGCGAACCCTTCGACGAGGATGCCGTAGCCGTCGAGCGCGCCAAAGCCCTTGGGTCCGACGACGCGATTCAAACCGCGCGCGCGCGCCCACGCGAATACTTGCTCGAACAACGCGTGCGCGGCTTCTTGATCGTCCTCGCAATCGAACAGATAGAATTGCGCTTGGCGCGTTTTGTGGTACTCGTTGAACCGACGATTCTCGAGCGCGGCGACGCGTCCCACCTCGCGACCATCGCGCGTCGCGATAAAGAAATCCGCGTCCGAATGTTCGTAGAACGGATGCTTGGCGCGGTTCAACTGCAATTCCGCGTCGACGAATAATGGCGGCACCCACTGCTTGCACTTTGCGTACAATCGAAACGGAATTTGAACATAGCGACGAACGTGCTTTTTGTTTGTCGGGTCAATTTTTTCGATCGTGAGCATAATGCCTCCTTGTGAACTCGACCGCCGACCGCGCTCTTCTGACCAATTGACTAATTGACCAGTTGACTGTTTTGGAGAACAACGTTGTGCCGCCGCTCGTCAATTTCGGCAAGTCTTTTGGAAGGTGCGCCGCTGGAGTGCCGCAAAGCACGTCGGACCCGGCGCGCTGGCGGTTGGGTTTTTCGTGTGAGTGACTTTATTATACCGCATTTTTGCGCGTTTGTCGTGATGGTGATAAACTAAACACTGAAGCCATAATTGACCGTAGACCGACGACCAACGACCGACGAGTTTGAATGGCGGTCTGCGGTCGCCCGTCGGCGGTCGTCCAAGGAGATCACAATGTCCAAAGTTGCGATTGTGACTGACAGCGCCGCGAGTATTCCGGAAGCGCTCATCGAACGCTTGAACATTCATTGGGTGCCGTACTACATTCATCGCGGACAAGAGGTGTTGCGCGATTTGGTGACGCTTCAGCGCGATGCGTTTTACAAGTGGTTGCCCACCGCGCGCGAGTTACCCAAGACGGCTAGCCCCGGTCCCGGCGATTACGTGGAGCTCTACGAGCGACTCGCGCAAAATCAAGGCGCGCGCGAAATCGTCAGCATCCACATGACCTCGAAGGGGAGCGGCGCGTACCAAGCCGCGCGCATCGCCAAAGAAACGCTCGCCGAAAAAATTCCGCACGTGCGCGTCGAAGTGATTGACACGCTGAACGTTTCGATGTGTCAGGGTTGGATGGTGATCGGAGCCGCGCGCGCTGCGCGCGCAGGCAAATCGTTCGACGACATCGTGAATCAAGTCAAAGCGATGATGCCGGTGACGCGGATGATTCAGACGGCGGACACGCTCAAATATTTGTATATGGGCGGGCGCATCGGCAGAGCCAAACATCTGGTTGGATCGTTGTTGAACATCAAGCCGTTGATTGGAATGCAAGACGGCGTGATCATCCCGTTGGGTCAGGTGCGTAGCCGTCTCCAAGCGTATGAAGCAATGGCGCAAATGATCGAAACCGCCGTAGGCAAAATGGGCAAGATCAAAATCGCGTACGTGCACGCGGCGGCGCAAGAGGAAGCGGAAAAGATCAAAAAGTTGGTCGAAGAGCGCTTGACGTGTGTGGAATCGCTGATTGCGGAATTGTCTCCCGCGCTCGGCGTGCATACCGGACCTGGGACGGCGGGAGTGTGCTACTATCCTGTAAAGGATGAAGGATGAAGGATGAAGGATGAAGGATGAAGGCGGAACGCGGAAGAATGAAGGCAGAAGGATGAAGGATGAAGAACGCATCGATCCGCGAATGACGCGAATCCCTGGTTTGGACTTTAGTCATTCGCGGATTATTGTTTTACCTTCAAGAGTCACCGCGCGGAACATTAGCCGGTCACCGGGGACACTTTGCGCGACGCGCGCAATGTCTTCGCTGACGACCATCGCAATGATCGGATAGCCGCCGGTTGTTTGATGATCTGCCATCAGGACGATGGGTTGTCCGTCCGGTGGAACCTGGATCGCGCCGAACGGAACGCCGCACGAGATCAATTCGACCTCACCCCTAACCCCTCTCCTGAGAGGAGAGGGGGCAATCAACCGATACCCCATCCGATCCGCCGTCTCCGCAACGATGAACTCTGCGCGCGTCAACGCGGCGATTGCTTCCGGCGTAAACCAATCGGCGTGCGGACCCAGGATGACGCGAATGTTCGTAGTAGGCGATTCATCGCCATCAGTTGCGCTAAAGCGCATACTACTAACGCCCACGCTGCGCCCCGCCGCCGCAACCAGATCGTCCAGCGTTGGCGCGCCGATGTGAATGTGATCGCCCGCTGCGAGCGCGCGTCCTTCCAACCCTCCGAACTTGCCGCGCAGAAATGTTGACTTGCTCCCCAGGACGCGCGGCACATCAATTCCTCCGTGAATCGCGAGATAAATCCATCCGCCTGCGCGCTTGGGCGCGATTTCAATCGTCGCGCCCGCGCGCGCGAAAACGCTCATTCCCATCGGCAGCGCGCGTCCGTTGATTTCGAACCGCGCGTCCGCGCCGGTCAGCGCGATGAGATGCGGCGCGTTCGTGCGCAGCGCGACCGGCGAATGAATTTCGAGCGCGGCTTCGTCCCGTGAATTGCGGACGAGTTGATTGGCAACGCTTAGCGCGGGCAAATCCATCGCGCCGGAAACCGGCACGCCGTATGCTTGATAGCCCCAGCGTCCGGCGTCTTGGATCGTCGTGAAAAGTCCGGAATCGAGAATTCGTAACATTGGGAATGACCGACGACCGATGACCGATGACGGTGGACCTTGTCGGTCGTCCGTCTTCGGTCATCCGTCACCGCGCCACGAATCGCACGCGATCAGCCGAGCGCAGCAATGTCGGCGGATCCCAACTCGGGTCGAACAATGACAACTCGGTGCGCCCGATGATGCGCCAGCCGCCCGGCGACTCCATCGGATAAACTCCGGTCTGACGACCGGCGATGCCGACCGATCCGGCGGGAACGCGCGTGCGCGGCGTTTCCATTCGCGGCGCGGCGATTTGTTCCGGCACCGATCCCAGGTACGCAAACCCCGGCGTGAAACCGACAAAGTAGACGCGGTAGATGACGCTCGCGTGCAATCGAATCACATCGTCTTCCGCGATGTCGTTGTGCCGCGCGATGAACGCAAGATCGGGACCGCACTCGCCGCCATAGCGCGTGGGAATTTCGACAAGGCGCGGGGCGCGGGGCGAATTTGTCGCCGGTGCGCTGATCGTGTCTTGTATGATCGCGCGCATTGTGACGAAGGGCGCGCGTTGTGGATCATAGCAAACCAGGAGCGACGAGTACGCCGGAACAAGGTCGCGGATTTCAGAACGATTCTGCGCGCGCAACGCGTGGGCGAGCGCGTGGACGTGATCGTTGATCGCGTCGTTGATCTCATCGGCGAATTCGATCAAGATCGCGGCATCACCGGCGGGGAGAAGGCGGGGCTGGGGATGAATCATTTCTGAGTGGAAAGACAAGGTGGCAAGGAGACAAGGAGACAAGGAGAAATTGTCACCTTGTCGCCCTGTCTCCTTGTCTCAATGAGGAAATCACTATGCTGTTCTGTTCCAAAGCATCGCGCACCGCGCGCAAAATTTCCACCGCGCCAGGCGAATCGCCGTGAACACAGAGCGTATCCACCGGCATCGCGATCGTTTCACCATTGGGCGTCGTCACGGTTTGCGTGCGCGCCATTTGCAACGCCTGCGCCGCCGCGCGACGCGGATCGTCAATCAGCGCGCCCGGTTCGCGGCGCGAACGGAGCGTGCCATCGCGATTGTACGCGCGGTCGGCGAACCCTTCGCGCGCAAAGCGGATGCCTTGCTCGCGCGCCGCGTGTTCCATCGCCGCGCCGGGTTGCCCGACGAGAATCAAGTTCGCGTCGAAACGCGCGATGGCGCGCGCAATCGCGTTGGCAATCGGCGGGCGCGTTGCGGCGAGGTTGTAGAGCGCGCCGTGCGGCTTGATATGCGCGAGCGTCGCGCCTTCCGCGCGCGCGAACGCGGCAAGCGCGCCGATTTGGTACAGCACGTCGTTTTCGATCTCGTCCGGCGTCGCGTCGAGCGCGCGGCGACCAAAGCCGACGAGATCAGCAAAGCCGGGATGCGCGCCTAGCGCGACGCCGTGCTGAATCGCGAGGCGGACGGTGCGCGCGATCACCTGCGGATCGCCCGCGTGAAAACCGCACGCGATATTCGCGGAGGTGATGAGCGGCATAATTGCCGCGTCGCTGCCAAGCGTGTACGCGCCGAAACTTTCGCCAAGATCGCAGTTCAAGTCAATTCGCATCATCGTAGATGCAGTATAATCGAGTTGGCGTGTACGTCAAAACAGTCCGCGAACCAACAACAGAAATCCGAAGATCGCGAGCGGAATGCCGATGATCGCGCCGATGACCGTGAGACTGACGAGCACACCGACGATCAGCAACACGAGCCCCAGGATGATCGCGATGAGCCGTCCGGTCAGTTCGAAGATCAGGGTGACCAATCGCCAGACGGCGCGGAATGGAAGTAGGAGAATGGACATTACATTCCTCACGTGTCATTGCGAGGAGCGTTTTCCGCGACGAAGCAATCCCCAACCTGCAACGTGGAGATTGCTTCGCTCCGCTCGCAATGACACCTGGTTACGGATTTTTCAACTCGTCTTTGTACGGCGCGATGAGCCACAGGACGAGATAGATGATCGCGCCCGCGCCGCCCCAAATTGTCAGCAAGACGAAAACCAAACGCACGATGGTTGGGTCAATGTCGAGTAATTCACCCAAGCCCGCGCAAACACCGCCCAACATTTTTTCGGTTCTGCTTCGATACAATCGGCGTGCCATTTCAACCTCCATTGAAAAACGACGGACGACGGATGACCGCCGACCGCCGCGAGTCTTGAAGGCGACTAACATTCGCGTCTGTTGCCTTCTCTTGTATCTACGCCAAACGCGGCATTTGGTTACGCCGCTATTGGTTCATTGGCTCATTGGTCAATTGGCTCATTATTCTTATCGCGCCTGTCCGGAATTCGGATCGATCATCAAACTGGAAACATCCACCGCTTCGAAATTGGAACCGAGCACGCGGCGAAATTCGGTGACGAGGGTATCGTCGTTCCAGCGCGCGTCCGGCGCGCCGCTGATGTACCAATCGCTGCCGTTGTCCGCAACGATGATGCCGTAGCGCTTGAACGCCGTCAAGATCACCTGCACCTCCGGCGAGAATGTCGAAATGTCGAACGACGATTTCAGGCGAAAGCGTTGTCCCATTGCTGGAGCGTTCGCGTTGTACGGCGATGTGGTGCGATGCCGCGCGTGCCAGGTGTACGTCGCGTTCGTCGCGCGGATGGTGAAACGGATCGCGTGTTTGATTTCGCCTGCCGCGATTTCATCGTAGCGCACCAAGCCCGGCAAGATCGGCAAGCCCGCCGCGTCCGCCGAAGTCCAGCCCGCCGGACGCAACGCGTTCGAATTCAGATTCCATTTCGCGCCCGAACCGGCGCTCCACGACGCGCCGCCGTCGTTCGTCGAAGCGTCGTACACTTCGTACAGCATACAAGTCCCTTGCTGCAAAATCAAAATGTGACGATCGCTCCCCCATTCGCGCAGCGCGCCCGGTGGAATTGGATACGGTCCCGGATCGCTTTCGCCGGGATAGTAAAACGAAATCGGCACATTCGCTTGCGTGCTGGGAACGATGTTGAACGGAATGCCGATCGGACCGCCATCCCAGGTGCCGGATCCGAAATCGGGATGCAAGCCCTTGCCCGCGCCGATGAAATTGATGTACGTGTTCGATTGCGGATGCACGGGCAGCGCGTCGACGCGCGCGTTCCAGATATTGTCGGCGGGGAAGAGCGGGCAACCCGCGAGCGTGGGACCGCTTGCGCCGCGCGCGACGAAGGGCAAATAGATCATCGAGTTGGACGCGGGCAAGTGCGGCGTCGGATCGGCGCGGAGAGAGTGTAACGGCGCAAGCAGAACGATCAGCGCGCACGCGATCAGGATCAAACGGGATGACAAGCGAGAAATCAAGCGGCAGTCTCCAGCAGGCGAAAATGATTCTCATTGTACGGCATCGCGTCCGCGCGTCAAGAGAGGAAGCAGTCCTATCTGGCTGGACATTCGAAGAAAAACGGCAGTATATCCGATTAGCCAAGCCGGTCAATTTGTGATAGAATATCAGCGAATCTATGCAAACGGTTGCGACGAAATATTCAGGCGCCGAAAGTTACCTGGAAAGGGGTGATGTTGATTCGACGATTCGATTTCTCGATTCCGAAGATCCCATAACGAATTTCGAAAAGGAGAAGAACAAATGCGTTCCAAGTTACTCGTTTTCCTCGCGTTGGTCGCGCTGGTGATTGTCGCCGCGTGCGCGCCCGCGCCGGCACCTGCGCCGACTGCGGCGCCGCCAACGGCAGCGCCCGCAGCGCCCAAGCCGACCGATGCACCCAAGCCCACCGATGTGCCCAAGCCGACTGCTGTTCCGCCGACGGCGGCGCCACCGACCGCCGCGCCCAAAGTGCTGAAAGGCGAACTCAATCTGCTCTGCACCCCACAACAAGTTTGGTGCGAGGGGATGAAGAAAGAGTTCGAAGCCAAGTACCCCGGCGTCACCGTGAATTTTATCCGTCTGTCCAGCGGCGAGGCGCTCACGCGCATCCGCAACGAAAAAGCGAATCCCCAGTTCGATATTTGGTGGGGCGGTCCGATTGATTCGTTCATCGCCGCGAAAGCCGAAGGATTGCTCGAACCGTACAAATCTCCCGGTCAAGCCAACATCATCGATCCCAAGTTGATGATGGACAACGATCCCAATCCGCAGTGGGTTGGCATCTATGTCGGCTCGATTGGATTCGCCACGAATACCAAGCAGACCGCGATCAAGCCGCCGACCTCGTACGAGGATCTGATCAAGCCCGAGATGAAGGGGCAGATCGCGATCGCGCACCCGGCTTCGTCCGGTACGTCGTACACCTTCATGTGCTCCATTCTTCAGATCAAGGGCGAGAAGGATGGCTGGGAATATATGAAAAAGTTCGCGTCGAACGTCTTGATCTGGACCAAGAGTGGCGCTGCCCCCGGCAACAATGTCGGTCTGGGCGAAGCCTCGGTCGGTGTCGTGTTCTCACATGACATCGTCAAGAATATTGACGTTGACAAGTTCCCGATGGCGCTGTCCTTCCCGTCCGAAGGGACCGGCTATGAGATCGGCGGGATGGGTCTCATCAAGGGCGCCAAGAACCCCGAGCTTGCCAAAGCGTGGTACGATTGGGCGCTGGAAGCCAAGACCCAGGAACTGGGCAAAAAGTACACCGCGTATCAAGGGCTGACGATCAAGGGCGCGCAACCGCCCAAGCCCGAGTTGCTGCAAGTGAAACTCATCAACTATAACTTTGATTATTGCGGCAAGAACAAGACGGCGTTCGTTGACAAGTTCTCCAACGAAATCGCCGCGGCGGCGCTCGCCAAATAAAACCTCGTGTAGGGGCGGGGTCACCCCGCCCCTACATTGGATTGACTATGACCACAGCTACGCTCTCGCGTTCCTCCCCGCTCGACTCGCTCGTCCGACGCTATCGCGAGTACAGACTGATCGCGCGCGATCCCGTGCTCCTGATTGGGTTGCTCGTCACGGGCGCATTTCTGCTGACGTTCATCGTTTGGCCCCTGGCACGCGTGATCTGGCAGGGCTTTTTCGTCGGCGCGGGCAAGCCGAACGAGGGCGCATTCAGTCTGCAGTATTTCCAGTACTATATCGATCCCACCTTCACGGCGCAATACACGCAGATTTTTTGGTGGACGATCACTATGGGCGTCGGCGCGGCGATCGGCAGCACGCTCCTCGGTTTTTTGTTCGCGTACACGATGGTGCGCTGCAACATTCCGTTCAAAGGCGTCGTGCATGCGCTCACCCTCGTCCCGACGATTTCGCCGCCCTTCGCCATCGCGCTGGCTACGATCCTATTGTTCGGGCGTTCGGGTCTCGTCACCAAAGGTATCCTGAACATTCAATTCAAGCCCGGCGTCAACGACATTTACGGACTCGACGGCTTGATCTTCGTCCAGATCATCACCTTCTTTCCGGTCGCGTACCTCATCATTCGCGGCTTGCTCGAACGGATCGATCCTTCGATGGAAGAAGCCGCGCTCGCGCTCGGCGCCAGCAAGTGGCACATTTTTCGCACGATCACACTCCCGTTGCTGACGCCCGGCATCGCCGGCTCGTTCTTGTTGATGTTCGTCGAATCGCTCGCCGATTTGGGGAATCCGATTTTTATCGGCGGCAACATTACCGTGCTTTCGACGCAAATCTGGATTGCGGTGAACGGCGAATTCAATCAACAAAAAGGCGCGGCCTTGTCGCTGATTTTGCTGTTGCCGACCTTGACGGTGTTTCTCCTGCAGCGCTACTGGGTCTCGCGTAAATCGTACATCTCCGTCACCGGCAAGCCGACGGGCGGCGGCGCGGGCTTTGTCAAAGAGCCGCTGATTCGCTGGACGTTTATCACCTTGACCTTCCTCGTCCTTGCTTTGATCGTCGTGCTCTACGGCGCGATCTTCTTCGGCGCGATTACTACGCGGTGGGGGATTGACTATTCGCTCGACTTTTCGCACTTTGCCAGCGCGTTCGATCGCGGTCTGAAGCCGATTCTCGATACGACCTTCCTCTCCGCGCTCGCCACGCCGATTGCGGGGATTGCCGGAATGATCGTTGCGTTTCTCGTCGTCCGCAAAACGTTCAGCGGCAAAGAAGCGGTGGATTTCACGTCGAACCTGGGCGGCGCGGTGCCCGGCACGATTCTCGGCATCGGCTACATCATCGCGTTCATCCAAGCGCCGCTGATCGTCGTCGCGCTGATTTTCGTCGCGCTGGCGTACTATCTCGTTTCATCAAGCGCGAAGAATTTCTGGGCGCGCACCGCGTTGCTGATGAGCGGCACGCTCATCGGCATTGGGATCAACTTTTTGAATCTCACCGAAAAAGCGCGCCAGCCCTTGCTCGCCAATCCGCTGATCGCGCCATTCGCTGGTTTGCCGATCATCGATCAGCAAACCTGGATGATGCTACTCGCGGCGATCCTGGTGATAGTTGGGGTTGCGAGTATTTTCTTCGCGGAGCGCAAGGCGCGGCGCGGCGCGCTGATCGTCCTGATCGTATTGGCGGCGTATTTGCTCTCGCGCCTGTTCATTCAGGACTGGACGCTGCCGCTCGTCGTGTGGGGCAAGGAACTGGGCGGGATCTATTTCCCGAAAATCTTTGCTAGTCTTGCCGCGTGGATCAATCTTTTCTTCCAACCGCCGCTCGCGATTTTGGGATTCACGTACACGGTGATCGCCGGTTTTCTCATCAATACGTGGACGCGCCGCGCGCGCGGGATCGGAATGTTGGCGTTGCTCGCGGTGTGCAGCGCGCTAACGTTCTACGGCGAGACGCTCGCGCTCGTCGGGTCGCCGTATATCATTCTGGCGGCGTACGCGGTGCGCAGTCTGCCCGCGTCGGTGCGCGCCGGCGTCGCGTCGTTGCAGCAAATCGATCCTGCGATCGAAGAGGCATCCACGAACCTGGGCGCAGACGCGCAACTGACGTTTCGCCAGGTCACGCTGCCGTTGATTCTGCCCGCATTCGTCGCCGGGTTGATTTTCAGTTTCGCGCGTCATATGACCTCGCTCTCGGCGATCATTTTCCTGTCGTCTGCCAAGTGGCCCATCCTGACCGCGCTGATTATGAGCGAAGTCGAACAAGGCGGTTTCTCGTTATCGGCGGCGTACTCGGTCATTCTGATCGTCATCGTTCTCGCCGCGATCGGCTTGATGTACCTCTGGGCGGGGCGCGCGTTCCGCACGACCGGGATGGAAACGACGCTGGGAGCAGGATAAAGTCAGAAGGCGGAAGGATGAAGGATGAATCTTTTTTCTCTTTCATCCTTCATCCTTCATCCCTCATCTTTCGGAGTTTTGAAATGTACTTGACACTCGAACATCTCACAAAAAAATTCCCTGCACGCACAAAGCAGAGCGGCGAAGTGACGGCGGTGGACGACATTTCGCTGAATATCGAAAAAGGGCAGTTCGTCACGCTCCTCGGTCCCTCCGGTTGCGGCAAGACGACGACGCTGCGCTTGATCGCCGGCTTTGAGTTTCCAACGTCGGGGCACATCATCCTGGACGGCGCGCGCCTGGAAGACGTGCCGCCGAATCGCCGCGATATGGCGATGGTGTTTCAGAGTTACGCGATCTTTCCGCACCTCAACGTCTTTGAAAATATCGCGTACGGCTTGAAGGTGAAAAAACTGGCGGGAACCGAAGTCAAGCGGCGCGTCGCCGAAGTGACCAAGTTGACGCAGTTGACCGGCTTGGAAGAGCGCGCGCCGAATCAACTCTCCGGTGGACAGCAGCAGCGCGTCGCGCTCGCGCGCGCGCTCGTCGTCGAGCCGAAAGTGTTGTTGTTCGACGAGCCGCTCTCGAACCTGGACGCCAAACTGCGCGAGGAAATGCGCTTCGAGATTCGCGATTTGCAAAAGCGTTTGGGCATCACCGCGATTTACGTGACGCACGCGCAGGAAGAAGCGCTGGTGATGTCGGACCTGATCGCGATCATTCATCAGGGCAAACTCGCGCAACTCGGCACGCCGGAAGAAATCTACGAGCAACCGCGCTCGCGCTTTGTCGCGGATTTCATCGGCTTGTCCGATTTTCTCCCGGCGCGCGTCGAATCGTACGATGCGACGACGGCGCGCGTGGCGGTCGCGGGTACGACGTTGAGCGTTCCGGCGACGCTGGGGCTCTCGCGCGATCAAGCGGTCATTTTGCACATTCGCCCGTACGACATCGAGTTCGTCGGCGAAGCGGCGCAGGGGAACGTTTTGCCCGGCGTGATCAAGCAGGCGACGTACCTGGGTAACGTCGTGGATTATCGCGTGGAAGTGGGCGACAAGGTTGGCTTGCGCGTCCAAGCCAGCACGGACCAACGGCGTGTGGCAGGCGCGCGCGTGCGTTTGCATTTTCCAGCGAACAAGTGTCACTTGTTGGC
>VGOB01000003.1 GCA_016865935.1 Chloroflexota bacterium
GACACCTTCATGACCTTGGTCGCCACGGCCAAGAAACTGGAGGTAAGTTTTTACGCGTACATCCAAGACCGTATTTCTGGCGCGTACCGATTGCCCAAGCTCGCTGATTTGATCACGGAGCGCGCCCAGCGAGATCCACTCGATGCGTCTTGGAGTTCGCCGTAGAATTACCCCAAGTTATTGAGAAGATACACCCCATCGTACATCCCTTGCCACTGATTGATCTTGACGCGCAGAATTTCCTGTCCCATCTCCGCCGACTCGCGTAAATAGCGCGGGATTTCGCCTTTGACGTGACTCTTCGTATCGCTCTGATCGCGATTATACCAATCCACCGTTACTTCTTTGATCCGATAGCCCGCTTTGCCGATCAGATAGAGCAATTCGACGTCGTACGCGGTCACTTGCCAGCCAACCGACCTGCCGCCGCGTCTGAAAAATTCCAGGTGCGGAAAAAGCGACAACAATACCGGACGACGAAACAACTTGAATCCACATTGCGTATCGCCGATGTTGCGCAAAATCAAAAGACCACGCACATAACGAAAAACAAAACTGCCTAACTTACGCACAATCGAGAAACCTTCGCGCGCGACTCCCCGCGAACCGATGACCGTATCGAATCCTTGTTCATACCACGGCAACAATTTGCTCAACTCGCGGATCGGCGTGGACTGATCCATATCGGTCAGCAGAACGACTTCGCCTTGCGCCTGCTGAATTCCTGCCCACACCGCCGCCGGTTTACCGCCGTGGGGAATATCGAACAACCCGAACTGCGGATGCGTCTGCACAAACTCTTGCACGCGCGCGCGACTGCGATCCGTAGACTCGTCGTTGACGATGATCACCTGCCACGAAAATTTCTGCGCGGCAAGATATTCCGCGACTTCGTCGAGGACGCGGTTCTCTAGATTTTTCTCCTCGTTGTAACAAGGAATGACGACGGAAAGGTATGGGCGCGAATCCATTGCGCTGGCGAAATCCCCTTGATAAATTTTCGATTTTCGATTGCTGATTTTCGATTTCCCTTTCAACTCCAATCGAAAATCGAGAATGCGTCTCTATTCTATCCGAAAAAACGAAAAACACAAACGCAGGCGCTTTGTTATTGCGAGGAGCGTTTTTTGCGGTGCTGAGCGAAGCCGAAGCAAGCAATCTCCAAGTTACTTGGGGATTGCTTCGCTCCGCTCGCAATGACACTACCGCGCGACGATCTTAATCCGCGCCAGCTCTGCCGGATTTCGATCCAGCGCGCGTCCCGACGACGCGTCAATCAAATTGATCCGCACGACGGCATCGCCTAGCGCGGTATCGGCTGGGATCGCCAGCGCGATTTTGTCGAGCCACGTTTCGCGCGGCGTCCACGCGCGCGTCGGAAACGCTTCGCTCGCGATTCGATATTTCAGCGCGACGCGCGGCACGCCCGTCGCGTCCACCACTTCGATCAGCGCGAGATAATCGCGTGCCGGTTGTTCTGTCGCGCGCCAGTACAACGTCAACGGCAACGCGTCGCCCACCGCGATTTGATTGGGCAGACTGCTCAAGCCGACGAGCGCGATTTCGTTAAAGCGCGCGTCGAACTCGTTCGGCGGAATCGGCGCGTTCACTTGCGCGGCGCGCCGTTCAATTGCGATGTTCCCCAACGTGATCGTCTGTCCCCGCCGATTCTCCGGCGCGACGACGTTCGCGTCGGATACCGCGATCTGAATCGCGTAATTTCCCGGCGGCATTCCCGGCGGAATCACCAACACGCGATAATCCGCGACGCGCTGCCCAGGTTGCCACGCCGACGTCGGTTGCGTACCGCTCGATGGCGGCGCGTCCGCGCGCGCCCAAACGATGTCGCCGCGCGCGTTCGTCACGCGCACACTGATCGTGTAATCGTCCGCGATCTTTTGCGCGGCTTGCCAATCGAGTTGCACGGTGACGATGCCGCGCCCCGTTTCGATTGGCGCGTCGTTGAGATGATAACCGAGCAATTGCATCCCGTTGTCGAACACGATTGGCGCGGCAAACGTTTCGCCGCGCGCCGATGTGCCCGCGCGATACGCGAGCACGCGCATTTTGCCATACGTCTGCTCGCCGAGTGAAAACGCGTTTTGCGCGAGCCAATCCTCCGCGCCGTGGCGCGGCAAATTCTGCACGATTGCCCACACGTTGCGCGATTGCGCCGTCGCGCGCGCCAAATCGTTTTGATTGTCGAGCGCGCCGTACTCCAACGGCGCGCCGCGATAATAACTGAGAAAATATCCTTGCTGCCAGTACGCGTGAATCAGAACGAAATCGCCGGACTGCGCGCGCGCTTCGATCTCGCGAATCGCGGGCAGATAATCTTCGACGACCGCGCTGTAGCGATTGTAATTTGTGAAATAATTGCCGACCGAATACGCGCTTGTGCCGATGACGAGTAGCGCGATTGGGATCGCGGCAAGTTTCGCGCGTTGAACGATCAGCATCGTACTCCGCGCGAGCAAAAGCATCAGCGGAATGCACGCGAGCGCGAACAAGCGTCCGCGATAAAGCGGCATCGCGAGATAAAGCGGATAGTACGCGAGAATTGGAATCGTGGAGAGCAAGAGCAGCAGCGCGTCGTGCATTTTTGCGGCGCGCGTCGCGAGCGCGATCAGCAGGGCAATCGCGAGCAGCGCGGCGTACAAGCCCGCGAGAACGAACGCGTTGTTCAGCGGAATCGTCGTGCCGACGGAAATCGCGGCGAAACCGCGCGCAACAAAAGTCAGGATGTCCATCGGTTGCGTATCACCCGCCACGTCTTTGATGCCCGCCGCCGCGCTGACGTACTTGAACAACAGCCACGGCAGAAAAGTCGCGACGACGCTAGATGCAACCGCGAACCAGCGCAGGACGAACGCGCGATGCTTTTTTAATTGCGGCAAAAGCGCGAGTCCGGTCGCGAGAAAGAGAAATGCAGTGTGGTAAAGCGTGTACAACGCGAGGAGCAGCGTGAGCGCGTACGCGAGCCACAATCGTCTGTCATTGCGAGGAGCATCGTGAGCGGAGCCGCGGAGCGGCGGAGTCGAACGATGCGACGAAGCAATCCCCAAAGTGCGACGCGGAGATTTCTCGCTTCGCTCGAAATGACATGCGGCGGCGTACAATCGCGTGAACAAATACAACCCGAGCGCGTTCAAAAACATCGCGAGCGCGTACATCCGAATTTCCTGCGAGTACTGCACCGCGAACGGCGCAATCGTCGCAAGACACGCCGCGAGCAGACCGACGCGCGCGTCGAACATCCGCTTGCCGATAGTCCACGCGAGCGCAATCGTCGCGGTGCCAAAAAAGATCGAGAAAAATCGAAGCGCGAGTTCCGAGTAGCCCGCAATCGAAAAATAAAAATGGAGGAGATACGCGTACAGCGGCGGATGCGGATCAATCGTCGTCGTGTCGAGTGTGATCGTCAACAGATCGCGGTTGGCGGAGAAAACGCTGAATCCTTCATCGCCCCACATCAGCAAATTCGCGGCGTGGAACATTCGGAGCGCGAAAGCGAAGAGGACGAGCGCGATCAGAATTATTCGCAAGGGAGAGGGGGAGAAGGGGAGAGGGGGAGAAATTCTGCTCTCCCTCTCTCCCTCTCTCCCTCTCTCCCGCGCATTAGGATTTTTCGGATTCGCTGGATTCATCGCGGTTTGTCGCAAATCAACAAAATGTGCGGGTACGGCAAAATGTCCCAGAGGTCGTGGACGAAAATCGGCGCAAAGCCGCTCGCCGCAAGTTGGCGCTGCCACGCGCCCGCGGAACGATAATAGAAATCATCGCGCGGCGACATCAGCGCGTCGAGCACGTACGTGAACCACAACATCGCGCGCGGCTGCGTGTCAATGTCCTTGAGCAAAAATCGCCCGCCGGATTCGAGCCGCGCAAACAAATCAACCAGGATCCGATTGCCATTCTCGACGGGCAAGTGATGAAAAATGTCGAGCGCGTACGCGCCCGCGATCGTTTGATCGGGTCGCCACGCGCGCAAATCCTGCTGGACGAATGACGCGTTGCGAATGTCGAGTTTCGCCGCCGCGTCGCGCGCGATTTGCAATCGCCGCGCGTCAATGTCCAAGCCGATGACGCGCGCGTTCGGTTTGCATGCCGCCATATACAACGAGAACAAACCAAAGCCGCAACCCAGATCGAGAATCGTGCCGCCGTCCGGCAAGTATTGTTCGATCTCTTCCAGAAAGCGCAGATGGATGATCTTGAAACGGACGAACGCGTAGGCGCGAATGATTCCCGAGTACGCCGCGATGATTTGCGCGCGCAGTTTGCGTTTTGCGTTTTGATTGTCGTGCGCGTTTTCGATGATTGACAGTTTCATTTTTTACACGGGCTTGCGCGCCACGACCCACAGAAATGTGACGGGCGCGCCATCTTCCTCGGCGGTCTCTAGGTCTGCGCGAACGATCTGTAATCCTGCATTTTCAATCAGGTCGCGCGCCATCTTATCGCCAAGATGACTCCAATACATCGGGACGCCCCAGCCGAGCCAGTTTTTGTCAACGTCTCCTTCAACCGCATTAACGCCCAGCGTCGCCACGAGCAATCCGTTTGGACGTAGCCACGTGGCAATTGCCGTGAGGAGATTCGCTTGTTCCTCGCGCGGTACGTGAATGATCGAGTAGAACGCGGCAACGCCATCAAAACTGCCGGGCGGAAATTTGAGTTGACACATATCGGCGACGATGAACTGAGCCGTCGGAACGTTTTGGCGCGCCAACGCGATCTGCGCGGAAGAAATATCCACGCCCGTCACAGAGAAACGATCAGCAAGTTGCCGCGTTGTCGGCACTCCTGCGCCGCATCCGAGTTCGAGCACCTGCGCGCGTTCGGGTAATTCTTCGAGCAACAGCGAAGTATACCGCACGCGTTCCGCCTGGCGAACGGTACTTGCCCACGCGGTATAGCGCGCCGCGATTCGATCATACCCTTGCGCGACGATTTCCTTGGGATTCATTGGATCAACACCGTTTCGATCTCCGCGTCGCTCGCGCGTCGGATTACGTCGCGCCGTCGCGCCAGCCAGCGCGGCAAACCGAGCACGCCCGCGAGTTGCCCGCGCAAGCGCGCGCGCGCCGCCGCGCCGCGCCAACTTTTCAGCGCGTCGAATGTAATCCGCAATTGCGCGCGCAGAATTTTTTGCCAATATTTTTCCCAGAGTCCGCGCGGATAATTTTTTGCGATGACCCAGATGAAATTGCGCCCGACAAAAAAACTGGCAAGCGCGCCGCCGCCCGTCGCGCTCACTTTGTGGTAGACAATCGCGCGCGGCGCGTACGCGATGGCGTAGCCCGCCAACCGCGCGCGCCAATTCAAATCTACGTCCTCGCAATAACTTCCCAGCGCTTCGTCAAAGCCGCCGATTTCGTCGAGCATCGTCTTGCGGTACGCCACCGCGCCGCCGCACGCGCCGAACACACCGCGCGCGTCGTCGTACTGCCCCGCGTCTTTTTCCCACACGCCGCGATTGCCGGGAGTGCCGTCCACGCGATAGAAATCGCCCGCGCTGTGAATGTGATCGCGTTTGTCAAAGAGTCGCAATTTGCACACGACCATTCCGGCGCGCGGCTGCGCGTCGCGCGCGCGCGCGATTTCAGCGAGCCACTCGGGATCGGCTTCGGTATCGTTGTTTAGCAGCACGACGATCTCGCCGCGCGCGGCGCGGATGCCGGCGTTCACCGACGGCGCAAAGCCGAGATTTTTTTCGTTGGCGACCACACGCATGTCGGGATATTCGCGCGCCAAAAATTCGCGCGAGTCATCGGTCGAACAATCGTCCACGACGATGATCTCGAAATCGCGATAGGTTTGCGCGGACAGCGCGTTCAAGCAAGTGGGAAGCAATTGCAGGCGGACGCCGTTCCAGTTGGGGATGATGATGGAGAACATTTTCGATTTCAGATTCCAGATTTCAGATTGGTGAAATATTCTTCGAGCGCGTCTTGCCACGCGCGCAACTTGATGCCGAGCGAATTTGCCGCGATGAAATTGGCGAGCGCGCCGTTGCGCGGCGGCGTGGAATCGCGTTTGAAATCCGCCAGTTTCGCGCGCGTGATCGGAATGTGCCTCAAGCCCGCGCGTTGCAAAATGTGCGCCGCCCAATCGTAGCGCGATGCGATCCCCTCGCCGACGAGATGGTAGATGCCATAATGTTTCGTCTGGATCAGCGCCGCGATCGCGCGCGCGAGATCGGGCGCGTAGGTCGGATTGCCGATTTCGTCGTCCACGTAGGCGAGCGCGCCCTGGGCTTTTGCCCGGGCGAGGACGCGCGTGATGAAATTTTCGCGCCCCGGTGAATAGAACCACGCGGCGCGGACGATGTAAAATTGATCGAGCAAGACCTGGACGATGCGCTCGCCCGCGAGTTTGGACGCGCCGTACGGGTTGAGCGCGCGCGGCGCATCCCATTCGAGGTACGGCGCGGTTTGGGTCCCGTCGAAGACTTCGTTCGTGCTGAGATAGAGCATCGGCGCGCGCGCGCGTTGGCACGCCAGCGCGACGTTGTGCGTGCCGAGCGCGTTCGCGCGGTACGCCGCGAGCGGATCGCGCGCGCAGCCGTCCACGTCCGTCATCGCCGCGCAGTGCATCACCAGCGCGGGCTGGTGCGCGGCGATGCGTTCGATGGCGGCAAAGTGGGTGATGTCACACTCGGGCAGATCGAGCGAGAGCACCTCGTGCGAGGCGCACAAGACGCGCGCCAATTCTTGACCCAGTTGTCCGCGTCCGCCGGTAATAACGATTTGCATCCGTTGCCTCGTTAGTGAATTGATCGTAGAACCTCACGCCCGATTATATCGCGTTTTGCCGAAATCAGGTAATCGTTTTTGCCTGCCAGAATGTTCTGCGCGGCGCGGGTCAATTTGTTGCTCTGCCTGCTTTGTGTTATAATGCGCCCCGCTATCATACATCAGAAGGAGTTGTCGTGGTCAAGCGAGTTTACCAACCCAAGCGCAAAAAACGGATGCGCACGCACGGTTTCCGCACGCGGATGAAAACCAAAGGCGGACGTAAGGTGATTGCCGCGCGCCGCGCGCGCGGACGCAAGCACCTGTCGGTGACGCGCACGCGCTCGTGGCTGAAACAGAAATAAAGGATTGACTGTGGCGGACTACGCCACAGCCAGGCGGAAGGATGAAAGATGAATGGCATTGCGCAAAGATGGAGATTGCTTCGTCGCCAAGTGCGCTCCTCGCAATGACAACGCCGTTCTTCATCCTTCATCCTTCATCCTTCCGATGAAGCGTTCCTTCAGTTTGCGGCGCGGCGCGGATTTTCAGCGCGTCTGGGAGGGCGGCAAATCGTTCGCGCATCCTCTCGTCGTCGGGCGCGTGCGCGCAAACGGAACGGACGCACGTCGGTTTGGATTTGTCGCCGGGAAAAAGATCGGCAAGGCGACGGCGCGCAATCGCGCGAAACGGTTGCTGCGCGAAAGCGTGCGCCGCTATTTGCCGCAGATCGTTCCCGGCTGGGATGTGATTCTGATCGCGCGGGGCGCGGCGCCGCAGAGCGAGTTCAAGGAAATCGCATCCGCGGTCGAAAACATCCTGCGCCGCGCAAACCTGCTTCGCAATTCCTAATTCGCAATTCGGATGATGAAATTTCTCGCGCTCGGTTTGATTCGCTTGTATCAGCGTTTGCTCTCGCCGCTCTTGCCGCCGAGTTGTCGTTTCGTGCCGACCTGCTCGCAATACGGCTGGGAAGCGATTACGCATTTCGGATTCGTCAAAGGCGGCTGGCTGGCGTTCACACGCATTTTGCGTTGTCATCCGTTCAACCCCGGCGGGTATGATCCGGTCCCGTATGACCAAGTTCAAAGTTAAAAGTTCAAGGTTCGACGTTCAAGGTTCATTTGACAATCTCGAACTTTAACCTTGAACTTTCAACCTTGAACCTTGAACTTTATTCGGAGGTAGTGGTTTTGAACATCTCGACGTACACGCGGTTGGCGTTGACGCTCGTTGCGCTCCTCGCCGCCGCGTTTCTCTTGACGGCGTGCGGGGGCGCGCCGCCGACCGGCTGGGCGGGCGCGCGCGTCGCGGACGGCGTCGTCTACTCCGGCACCACGAGTGGCAAACTGATCGCGCTCGACGCGACGACGGGCGCAGTCAAATGGCAATTCCCCGGCGATAAAATTCTGACTTCGGTGTACGCGACGCCCGCGCTGGCGAACGGCATCGTCTACGTCGGCGCGTTCGATCACAAATTCTACGCGCTCGATGCCGGCACGGGCGCGAAGAAGTGGGAATTCGACGCGACCGCGCCCATCGTCTCCAGCCCGATCGTCGGCGAAACCGGCATCGTCTATTTCGGCGCGAACAGCAAGCGCGTCTACGCGCTCGACGCGGCGACCGGCGCGAAGAAATGGGAATTTGAAACGCAAGGCGATGTGTGGGCGGACCCATCGTTGGTGGGTAACGTGCTGTACATCGCGTCGCTCGATCACAAAGTGTACGCGCTCGACGCGGCGTCGGGCGCGCGTAAATGGGATTTTGACGCGGGCGGCATCATCGTGACCAAACCGGCAGTCGCAGGCGGACTCGTCTATGTCGCGGGCTTGTCCAAGGTGTACGCGCTCGACGCGACGAGCGGCGCCAAGCAATGGGAATTCAGCGCGAGCAACTGGGTCTGGTCGAATCCGACGGTCACGGGCGGCGTCGTGTACTTTGGCGCGCTCGACGGGCGCGTGTTCGCGCTCGACGCGCAATCGGGTAAGGAAAAGTGGAACACGCCGTTCAAAGCCGGTGACGCGATCCGCTCCGCGATCGTCATCGAAGGTGGCACGGCGTATTTTGGATCGGATGATCGCAAGGTGTACGCGATTGACGTCGCGACCGGGCAGGGCAAGTGGGTGCGCGCGACGAACGGACGCGTACTGTCGTCGCCGGTCGTGGCGAACAATGTCGTCTACGTTTCGTCGCACGATCATTTGTTGTACGCGCTCGACGCGGCAACCGGCACGGTCAAGTGGTCGGTGGATGTAACGAGCGGCAAGTTAGCCACTCCTGCGGCAAAATAGTGATCAGTGATTAGTGATTGGTGACTAGTCTCTAATCACCAATTGACCAATCACTTGCTCTTGGAGTTTCGATATGGATTTTCTTACCCCTCTATGGAATACCCTCGTCGTCGATCCGATGATCAATCTGTTGTTGTGGATTTACACCTCGCTAGCGCAGGTGGCGATTCCGGGCGCGTATGGCATCGCGATCATCGTTTTCACGTTGTTGGTGCGCGCGGTGACGATGCCATTTTACAGCCAGCAACAAAAAGCGATGAAGAAACAGCAGGCGTTGATGCAGGGCGAGGCGTGGAAGGCGATGCAGAAAAAGTACGCCAAGGATCGCGAAAAGCTGGCGCAGGAACAGATGAAGATGTATAAAGAAGCCGGAGTGAATCCACTCGGCGGTTGTCTGCCCGCGCTGATTCCCTGGCCGATTATGATCGGGTTGTATCAATCCATTATGACGGTGATGGGCGCGCAGCCGGAACAATTGATGGAACTGTCCAAGCATCTCTATCAGTTTTTGCCTGCGCTCGCGGCGGCGGTGCCGGTGCAAAGTATGTTCCTGGGGATGGATTTGGCGCGCCTGCCGGACGGGATCGGCTATATCATTCCCGCGCTGGTCCTCGTCAGTACTTGGGTGCAGCAACGGATGATGGTGATGCCGGCGGCGGATCCGCAATCCGCGCAGATGACGCAATCCATGATGGTGATGATGCCGTTGTTCATCGGCTATATTTCGTTGTCGTTCCCGGTGGGACTGTCGTTGTACTGGATCGTGTTCAACATCGTCGGCATCATCCAGCAATATTTCACGACCGGCTGGGGCAACTTGTTCGAGGGCACGCCCTGGGCGAATAAGGTGAAAAAGAATGTCGCAAGCAAATGAGTTTTCAGGCAAGACGGTGGACGAAGCGATTGACAAAGGGGTGGCGGAACTGGGTGTAACGCGCGACGCGGTGACAATCGAGATCGTGCGCGAAGGATCGCGCGGCATCCTGGGTCTGGGCGGCGAAGACGCGCGGGTGCGTTTGACGCGCGCGGAATCATCGCCGGCGGCAACGCATTCGGAAGCGGAAACGGACGCGCACACGCTGCTCGCAGAATTGTTGCGTCGAATGGGCATTCGCGCGCACATCGAAATTCTGCCCGCCGCCGAATCGGAAGGACCGGACGCGTTCGCGCTCAACATCGCCGGCGACGATCTGGGCACGTTGATCGGGCGGCGCGGCGAGACGCTGCGCGATCTGGAATACGTCTTGCGTCTGATGCTCGCGCCCAAACACCAAGCGGCAAAAGTCGTCGTGGACGTGGAAGGGTACCGCGTGCGCCGCGAGCGAATGTTGCGCGAACTGGCAAAGCGCATGGCGGAACGCGTCGAAGTGAGCCACCAGCCGATTACGCTCGAAGCGATGCCGCCGAACGAACGCCGCATCGTGCATCTCACCTTGCGCGATCATCCGTTCGTCAAGACCAACAGCATCGGCGAGGGTGAACATCGGCGCGTGATGATTTTGCGCAAGTAGCGAGACGCGAGAGGCGAGGGGCGATTTCGCTCCTCGCCCCTCGCCTCTGATAAAATTTGGGAATGATTGATTTTCTCATCATCGGTCACATCGTCCAAGACGTGGTGCCAGATGGTTTCACAGTGGGCGGCACGGCGACATATATGGGGACGACGGTACGCAATCTGGGGCGCAAGACGGGCATTGTCACCCGCCTCGCCCCTGATTTTGTGATTCCCAGAGTGTTGCACGACATCGCGATTCATCGCGTCGCCGCCGCGCAAACGACGACGTTTCACAATATTTACAAGGACGGACATCGCACCCAGTTCTTGCTCGCGCGCGCGGACGATTTGCAGCCGGACGATGTGCCGCCGGAATGGCGCGCCGCGCCGATTGTCCACCTGGGTCCGCTGGCGCGCGAAGTGGACGCGCGCTTTGCCAAGATGTTTCCCGGCGCGCTCGTCGGCGTGACGCCGCAGGGCTGGATGCGCGAATGGGACGAATCGCATCGCGTCCGCGCGCGCTGCTGGGACGAAGCGCCGGAGATTTTGCCGCACGTGGATGTGCTCGTGTTAAGCGAAGAAGATTTGAACGGCGATTGCGAAATGATCAACGAGTACGTACGAATGACGCGGATCGCGGTGCTGACCAAGGGCGCCAAGGGGTGCGTCGTCTTTGCGAATGGAATCGAAAAGCACGTCCCGGGTTTTCCCGCGCGCGAAGTAGATCCGACCGGCGCGGGCGATGTGTTCGCGGGCGCGTTTCTGGTGCGCTTGCACGAGACGAGCGATCCGTTTCAAGCCGCGCGTTTTGCGAATGCAACTGCGTCGTTCTGTGTTGAAGGTCCCGGCGTCACGACGATTCCGACGCGCGCGCAAGTGGAAGAACGCTTGGCGCGCCCGTTGATGTTTTGAACGGCTGGGCAACTCAAGTCGCAGCAACAAAAGCAAAGCCCGCCTACGCGGGCTAGTCTGCGCAGGCAGACTTGGCGCGGTTGTTGCCGCGATTTCAATCGCCTGATTCCACAGAGCCAATTGCCGATGTCTGTCATAATTCGTCCCTTTGCGCCGCGCGATCAGCTTGCCGCGCGGCGACTCATCCTGAACGGACTCGGCGAGCATTTCGGTTGGATTGACGAGACGCGCAATCCCGATCTCGACGACATTGACGCGCATTACATTCGGCGCGGCAACGCGTTCGTCGTCGCGGAAAGCGGCGGCGAAATTGTCGGCACCGGCGGTTTGATTGCAGTAGACGCGCGCACCGCGCGCATCGTGCGAATGTCGGTCAGTCGCGCGCAGCGGCGCAACGGAATTGGGCGCGCGTTGGTGACGCATTTGCTTGGCAGCGCGCGGCAGCGCGGTTGCGCGCGCGTAATCGTTTTCACAGAGCATAACTGGGACGCGGCGATCAATCTGTACAGCAATTGCGGCTTTGCCGAGTACGCGCGCGATCAGGTGGATATTTATTTCGCGGTTGCGCTTATTCGTCATTCTGAGCGGAGCGAAGAATCTCACTCTTTGCAGAAACACGCGAGATTCTTCGTCGCAAAACCCGCTCCTCAGAATGACAACTCTACCCTCCAATGACCACCATCTACACCTTCGCCAACCAAAAAGGCGGCGTCGGCAAGACGACGACCGCGATCAACCTTGCCGCGTATCTTGCCGCGCGCGAGCATAAAGTCTTGCTCGTGGACATTGATCCGCAGGCGAACGCAACTTCGTCGCTCGGCGTGGACAAGACCGCGCCGACCTTTTCGATCTACCACGCGCTTGTGGACGATGTGCCGCTCGACCAAATCGTGATGCTGACCAAACGCCTGCATCTCGATCTCGTCCCGTCGTCGTCCGCGCTTGCGGGCGCGGAAGTGGAACTTGTCTCCGTCGAAAACCGCGAACGATTGCTCGCCAATTTGCTCGCGCCGGTTTCGTCGCGCTACGATTACATCTTCATTGACTCGCCGCCGTCGCTCGGCTTGCTCACGGTGAACGCGCTCGTCGCCGCCGACGCGGTCATCATCCCGATTCAATGCGAGTACCTCGCGCTCGAAGGTTTGTCGCAACTGCTCAACACGATTCAACTCGTGCAGAAAAATTTGAACGCGCGCCTGCGGATCGCCGGAATGGCGATGACGATGTACGATTCGCGCACGCACCTCGCGCTCCAAGTCGTCGAACAAGTCGCCAAACATTTTCCCGATCTGATTTTTCACACGATCATTCCGCGCAGCGTCCGCATCGCCGAAGCGCCCAGTTTTGGCGAGCCGCTCGTCTCGTTCGATCCCAAATCGCGCGGCGCGCAAGCGTATGAAGCGTTGACGCAGGAATTGTTGGCGCGCGAAGGTAAAAAATAAACTCCCTTGTCATTTCGACGAGCGAAGCGAGGAGAAATCTTTGCGCGAATGAGATTTCTCGCTGCGCTCGAAATGACAATGGAAAATTTCACATCAAAGGAAAAACTGTGGAGCTGATTACCCAACTCATCGATTTCGTTTTGCACGTAGATGACCATCTGAAACTCATCATTGCCCAATACGGCGAGTGGACGTTGGGCATCCTGTTCGTCATCATTTTTCTGGAAACCGGCGTAGTGGTGACACCCTTTTTGCCGGGCGATTCGCTGATCTTTGCGGCGGGAACCTTCGCGGGGAGCGGCGCGCTCGATCCCTGGGCGCTCTTCATCGTGCTCACCGCCGCCGCAATCATTGGAGACACTGTCAACTATTGGATCGGCTATCATATTGGCGCCAAAGCGTACACCGGCGAAATCAAGTGGATCAAAAAAGAATATATGGAGCGCACGCATCGCTTTTTCGAAAAGCATGGCGGCAAGACGATCTTTCTCGCGCGCTTTGTCCCCATCGTCCGAACGTTCGCGCCGTTCGTCGCTGGAGCGAGCCGGATGTCCTACGGCTTTTTCTTCCGCTGGAACGTCATCGGCGGGATCACCTGGGTCGGCATCTTCACCGCGCTGGGATATTTTTTCGGCAACATTCCTTTCGTCCAGCAAAATTTCGAACTGGTGATCATCGCGATCATTTTCATCTCGGTCGTGCCGATGTTCGTCGAAGCGTGGAAAGCCCGGCGCGAGTCGCAGGCAAGCAAAAAACAGTAAGCAGTCCGCGGACGGCAGTTGGCAGTGCGTGTCCTGCCTCCTGCCTCCCGCCTCCTGCATGCAAGGAGCAATCCAATGTCTCCCGTCAAACACGGACTCGGACGCGGACTGGGCGCGCTGATTCCGCCCAGCCAACCTTCCGCCGTCACCTCCGGCGTCAAGCAAGCGCCGGTCGCCGCGATCGCGCCCAACCCGCGTCAGCCGCGCCACAAGATCGATCCGGACGCGCTGCGCGAACTCGCAGATTCGATCCGCGAACACGGGTTGATTCAACCGCTGATCGTCACGCCCGCGCCCGATTCAACCGAACTCGCGCCGCGCTATCAATTGATCGCCGGAGAACGACGCTGGAGCGCGGCGAAACTTGCCGGACTCGCGGACGTGCCGGTGATCGTGCGCGGCGCGACGCCGCAAGAAATGCTCGAACTCGCGCTCGTCGAAAATATCCAGCGCGCCGATCTCAACGTGCTGGAAGAAGCGAACGCGTACCGGCAATTGATGAGCGATTTCGGCTTGACGCAGGAACAAGTCGCGGCGAAGGTCGGCAAGAATCGCACGACGGTCGCGAACGCGCTGCGCCTGTTGAAATTGTCCAACGACGTGCAAACCGCGCTCGCCGAAGATGCGATCAGCGAAGGGCACGCGCGCGCAATTCTAACCGTTGAAGATGAAAAGCAACAAAGGAATTTGTTGCGTCAGGTGATTGACGATGGTTTATCCGTTCGCCAAACGGAAGAAGCCGCGCGGCGATTGAACACGCGACCAACGTCAGCGGTCAGCGGTCAGCGGTCAGCCGCCAGCAGTCGGCGGTCGGCGGTCGCTGATCGCGAGATGCCTGCCGCGACGCGCGCGCTCGAAAACGATTTCCGCAACGCGCTCGGAACCAAGGTGCAAGTTTTTCGTTCGCGCAAGGGCGGCAAGATCGTCGTGCATTTTTATTCGGAAGAAGAGTTGGAAGCGATTTACGCAAAGGTTGTGGGAAAACGGTAAGACAAGGAGCGCGGGAGACACGGAGACAAGGAGCATTCTTATCTCCGTGTCCCCTTGTCTCCTTGTCATTTGTTTGAAGGAAAGACTATGGCTTTGCTCCACCGCCTCACCCCAAACATCACGCTGATCGATCTGCAATTCCGCGGACACGTCGAAACGATTGCGGCGTACTTGCTTTACGACGGCGCAACCGCCGCGCTGATCGAAACGGGTCCCGCGTCCACCGTAGATACTTTGCTCGACGGCGTGCAAGCGGCAGGCGCGCCGCTGGAAGCGTTGCGCCAAATTTTCGTGACGCACATTCATCTCGATCACGCAAGCGGCGCGAGCGTTCTCGCGCGCCGCTTGCCCTGGGCGCGTATCTACGTTCATCCGGTCGGCGCACCGCACCTTAGCGATCCATCCAAGTTGCTGGCAAGCGCGGCGCGCGTGTACGGCGATCAGCTGGAATCGCTGTGGGGCACCATCGTGCCGATTGCGCCGGAGCGGATCGTCGTGGCAAATGACGGCGACGAAATTCCGATCCCAGGTTCCACGCTGCGCGTGATCGAGACGCTGGGACACGCGCGCCATCATCACGCGTATTTCGATTCGAAAAGCGGCTTGCTCTTCACCGGCGACATCGGCGGCGTGCGAATGCCCGGCGTGCGCTACGTCCGCCCGCCCACCGCGCCGCCCGAACTCGACCTTGACGCGTGGCGCGCCAGCATCGCGCGCTTGCGCGCGCTGGACGCGGCGGGTTTGTGCCTGACGCATTTCGGTTTGGTTCGCGGCAATCTCGCGTGGCACTGGGACGATCTGGAACAGCGTCTCGTCGCGTGGGGCGATCTCGTGCGCGCGCAACTGGAACAAGGCGCAGACGAAAACGCGATTCTGCAAAAACTGCAAGCGCAGGTCGCGTTGGAATTGGCAAACCTGGAAATTGATCCGCGCCGGTACGATATTGCGATCAGTTACGAGTCGTTGGTCGCAGGGTACGTGCGGTACTGGAAGAAAACATTGCAGAGCAAAGCGTGATCGAAAACCGCAGACACCTTGTCTGCGGTTTTTCTTTTTTCCCGCGCTGTGCTATACTGCGCGTTATGCAAATCGGCATCATCGGACTACCCAACAGCACCAAAACGACGATCTTCAACGCGCTCACGCGCGGACAAATCGAAACGGCGGCGTACGCGTCCGGCAAACTCGAAATCCATACCGCGATGGTGGACGTGCCCGACCCGCGCGTGGACATTCTCTCCAAAATGTTCAACCCGCGCAAGACCACGCGCGCGCAAGTGCAGTACAACGACATCGCCGGGCTTCAACGCGGCATCGGCGAAAAAGGCGGACTCGACGGCGCGCTGCTCAATCAACTCGTCCAGAGCGACGCGCTCCTCCACGTCGTTCGCGCGTTCGAAGACGAAAACGTCCCGCACATCGAAGAGACGGTTGACCCACAGCGCGATCTCGAAATCCTCGACACCGAGTTGATCCTTTCCGATCTCGCCGTCGTCGAGCGGCGACTCGAACGGTTGGAAACCGCGCTCGCCAAGCGCATCAGCGCGCCCGCCGAACGCGACGCGCAGATCAAAGAGCAAGCGCTCCTCCAACGCTTCAAGCCGCATCTGGAAAACGGACTGCCCTTGCGCGATTTTGAACTGAGCGGCGACGAAGCGCGCCTCGTCAAAAATCTCGCGCTCGTGACGATCAAATCGCAACTGGTCTTGCTGAACGTCGGCGACCGCGCTGTGAATGATCCCCGCGCCATCGTCCGGTACGATCATCGCCAGACGATGCTGGCAACCTTGCAAGGCAAACTCGAAATGGACATCGCGCAAATGGCGTCGGAGGACGCGCACGCGTTTCTCGCGGAATACGGCATCGCGGAACCAGGTCTTGCCAAAATCATTCGACTGTCGTACGCGTTGCTCGGCTTGCAATCTTTTTTTACCGTCGGCGACGACGAAGTGCGCGCCTGGACGATTCCCGTTGGGGCGAACGCGGTGGACGCCGCCGGAACGATTCACACCGATCTCGCGCGCGGTTTCATTCGCGCCGAAGTGATCGCGTACGCCGATCTGATCGCGAGCGGCGGTTTGGCGCAAGCGCGCCAACGCGGCGTGATGCGCCTGGAAGGCAAAGAGTACATCGTCAAAGACGGCGATGTAATTTCGATTCGATTCAACGTGTCGTAAAATTTTATCTCGAAGAGGTTTGAGTGAAGTCAGTTCAAGAATATATCAAAGCGCAAAAACAGTTGCTCGATCAACTCCAACTCACACCGGTCGATCAGGTGATCGCGCGGCTGGAACGCGCGCGCGTGGAAGGTCAGCGCGTTTTCCTTTTCGGCAACGGCGGCAGCGCGGCGACCGCGTCGCACTTTGCGTGCGATCTGGGCAAGGGGACGATTCAGCCGGATCGCCCGCGCATCCAAGTGATGTCGCTTGCCGACAATGTCGCGATGCTCACCGCGTACGCCAACGATCACGGCTTCGACACGGTTTTCGCCGATCAACTGATCACCTACGGACGCCCCGGCGACATCGCGATTGCCTTCACCGCCAGCGGCAATTCACCCAACGTCGTGCGCGCGGTCGAGACGGCGGAGAGACAGGGCTTGGTGACGATTGCTTTCACCGGCTTTGACGGCGGCAAAGTCAAGGATCGCGTCGAGTTGAACGTCCACGTGCCGGTGGATTCGTTCGCGCTCGCCGAAGACGCGCATCTGATCTTGACGCACGCGATTTGCGAGATGATGAAACTCCCGCATGAGCCACACTGAGATCGCGCGTACTGTCATTTCGAGGTGCGCTTTTCGCGCCGAGAAATCTCGTTATGGCAACAACGAGATTTCTCGCTTCGCTACCCAGAAACTTGAGGTTCGTAGTATGCGCTTCAGCGCAAGAGGGGCGGCGATGAATCGCCCACTACGAACACGCGCGCGCGTTTCTGATTGCGAACATACCGCGCGGCGGTATGCGCGCAGCGTCTCGAAATGACAGCGGGGAGTGATACTTGGCGACTGATCTCATCCTCGCGCTCGATTACGGCGGCACAAAACTCTCCGCCGCGCTCGTCGCGCGCGGCGAACGCGCGTGGCGCGCGCTCGAACGCCTTCAATCGCCGCCTGATCACGACGCGCGTTACGAACAAGCCACGATGTGCGCGCTCGCGCGCCAAGTGCTGGGCGATCAAATTCCGCGCGCGATCGGCGTCAGTTTTGGCGGACCCGTTGACGCGGCGCGCGGACGCGTGATCTTGTCGCACCACGTTCCCGGCTGGGAAAACACTCCCTTGCGCGATCAACTGCACGCCGAATTCGGCGCGCCGGTTTACGTCGAGAATGACGCGAACGTCGCCGCGCTCGGCGAGTACACTTTCGGCGCGGGTAGGGGCGAGGTCACCTCGCCCTTACTTTACGTCACCGTCAGCACCGGCGTCGGCGGCGGATTCGTGATCGGCGGAAAAATTTACAACGGCGCGGACGCGATGGCAGGCGAAATCGGTCACACGATTTGCGATCCGCACGGCGCATCGTGCGTTTGTGGTCGGCGCGGTTGTGTTGAAGCGATGGCAGCCGGTCCCGCGATGGCGCGCGCCGCGCGCGAGCGTTTGCTCGCAGAGCCGCACGCGGTCACTTCACTGCGCGCACTCGGCGATGCGATCACGGCAGCGGACATCGCGCGCGCGGCAAATTCCGGCGACGAATTCGCGCAAGGCGTGTTGGACGACGCGGCGCGCGCGCTCGGGTTCGGCATCGGCACGGCGATTGCGTTGCTGAACCCGGCGCGCGTCGTCATCGGCGGCGGCGTGTCCAAGTCCGGCGAACGCTGGTGGTCGGCGGTGCGCGCGGCGGCGCGCGCGAATACCTTGCCGCAAATGCGCGTCGACATCGTGTCTGCCGCGCTGGGCGATGACGCGCCGTTGTGGGGCGCAGTCGCGCTGGCGGAAAGTGAGTTCAAAGTTCAAGGTTAAAAGTTCGAGGTTGAATTCCAATTTTGAACTTTGTAGGGCTTTCAAAGTCGCGTGCGTGTGTCATTGCGAGGAGCGCGAAGCGGTTGCGACGAAGCAATCCCCGAGCGGCTTGGGGATTGCTTCGGACAAAAATCGTCCTCGCAATGACAATGACAAAACCCTGTGACCTTTGAACTGAGATTGACGTACCCGCGAAATTAGAGTATCATACAACCGCAACCCGAGCGACATACGACGAAAGGATGTCGCAATGTTCCGCGTCTCATTTCAAGCCGTCGCCATTCTCATCTTCGCCGCCACCTTGTTTTTTTTGTGGGATTTCAGCCAGCGCGTCATCACCAACGTTCGCCTCGCGCAAACCGAAAAAGTGTACGAGCAAGGCGTGGCGACAGAGGAAGCCAGGAACAAAGCGCTGCGCGAACAGAAACAGCGCGTCCAGACCGATGCCTACGCCGATTGGTACGCGCGGCATCATTGGCGCTGGGCATTGCCGGGCGATACCGTCGTCGTCCCACAGAAAACACCTGCGCCCACTCCGAATGTGAGCGCGCCCGCGCCCACTCCGCCGCCCGCCAAAGCGTGGTGGCAAGACCTGCTCGATTTCCTTTTCGGTCCCTAGCGAATGAACATCCGCTCGATCACCGGATTCCTCCCGTCCGCCGATCCGATCCGCGATTCCGATCTGCGCGCGCTGCGCGATCTTGTCGCCGCGGCGCGCGCCGCCTTGCCGATCCAAACCGCGCGCGTCGCGCTGCAATTTCCGGCAACCCTCACGCCGGACGCGCTGACGCGCGATGCGCGCGATTTGGCGCGCGCGTGCCAGTCCAACGCGATTGATTACGCGTCGCTCGGCGCGCTGGACGGCGAGCACCCACTCGTCGCCGCACTGCCCGCTGCGCTCTGCGCCACTGAAAATATTTTTGCGTCCGCGCACATCGCCTCGCGCGATGCCGGGATCAACTTCACCGCGATTACAAACGCCGCGCGCGTCATCCGCCAGCTCGCCGATTCGACTCAAGACGGGTTTGGCAATTTGCGTTTCGCCGCGCTCGCCAACGTGCCGCCGCACTCACCGTTTTTTCCGGCGGCATACCACGACGGCAGCGCGCGCGCGTTTGCGTTCGCCACCGAAGCCGCGTCGCTCGCGGTGGATGCGTTCAACCGCGCGCATAACCTGGACGACGCGCGCGCGAACCTGGTCGGCGCAATCGAGCGCGAAAGCGAAACCCTCACGCGCGTCGCCAACGATCTCGCCGCGCGGTTCGACTTTCGTTTTGCCGGAATTGATTTTTCGCTCGCGCCGTACCCGGACGAATCGCGCAGCGTTGGCGCGGCAATCGAAAAATTGATCGGCGCGCAATTCGGCGAACACGGCACGCTCTTCGCCACCGCGTTTCTCACCGATTGCATCAATCGCGCAAAATTTCCGCGCACCGGTTTTTCCGGCGTGATGCTTCCCGTTCTGGAAGACACCGCGCTCGCCGCGCGGTCGGCGCGTTTTACGCTGGACAGTTTATTGCTCTACTCCGCCGTGTGTGGCACCGGGCTCGACACGATTCCGCTGCCCGGCGATACGAGCGTAGACGCACTCGCGGCGATCCTGCTCGACCTGGCGACGCTCGCGGTGAAACTGAACAAGCCGCTCACCGCGCGCCTGATGCCCATCCCTGGCTTGCGCGCGGGAGATGAAACGCGTTTCAATTTTGAATACTTTGCCAACGCGCGCGTGATGAATGTGAACGCGAGCGCGGTGAAAATTTTTGGGACGGACAAACAAGTAAAGTTCAAGACGGATGACCGACGACGGATGACGGACGCTTAGATCTGTCTTCCGTCCTTCGTCTTTCGTCCTCCGTCAATACAAGGACAACGACAATGACGTCAGACAAAACCATTCTCCTCCTCGGCGGCGCGGGACTCGTCGGCGTGCAAGTCGCGCGTCAGATCGCGCGCGACATTCAGCCGGACCAGATCATCCTCGCCTCGCTGTACCAACGCGAGATTCGCGAAGTAATGCCCCCGCTCAAAAAAGAATTTTCCAAGATCGAATGGATCGGCATCTGGGGTGATGTGTTCGTGCGCGCCGATTTCACCGACGAGAAACGCGCGACGCTTCTCGCCAGCCCGGAACGCCGCGCCGATCTCTTCGACGATTTGCTCGGCGATCTCGACGCGACGTACGCGCGCTCGCGGCTCGTGCAGTTGATCCGCGAACACAAGCCGGACGTGATCGTGGACAGCATCAATACCGCGACTGCGATCAGCTACCAGGACGCGTACTCCGCGTCGATCGTCGCCAAACAAAAACTGGACGCGCTGTTCAGCCGGATCGATCACCTGAACGAGACGACGCACGCGTCCGGCGAAACGCGCGGCGTCCCCGTTCGCACACGCGAGGAATTGCATGGCGGCGTCGCTGAATTGGCGAAACTGCGTAAAGACGCCGCGCGCGCGTTCGACGTTCTGTTGCTCTCACAAGCGGTCCCGCAACTGATTCGCCACGTCATTTTGATTTTGCGCGCGATGGAAGAAACCGGCGCGCGCTTGTATCTGAAAATCGGCACGACCGGCACCGGTGGAATGGGGCTGAACATTCCGTACACGCACGGCGAGGATAAACCCTCGGCGAAATTAATGTCCAAGACCGCCGTCGCGTTCGCGCATACGGGGTTGATGTTTCTGATGGCGCGCACGCCCAGCGCGCCAGTCGTCAAAGAGCTCAAACCCGCCGCGATGATCGGTTACGCGGATGTGACGATGCGTTCGATCACCGAACGCGGCGAGCCGGTCTTGGTGTACGCCAGCAAAAATGAAGCGCTGGGTAGCGCGCTGACGTTGCGCGACGACGCGACGCGCTACAAAAAACGCGGCAAGCTCGAAATGGTCGTCGTGGACACCGGCGAAAACGGGGTGTTTACTCGCGGCGAATTCGAAGCGATCACGTCGTTACGCCAAATGGAATTCATCACGCCGGAAGAAATCGCGCGCAAAGTCGTATTGGAAATTCAAGGCGCGAATACCGGCGCGGATGTCATCGCCGCGATTGATGGCGCGATTCTCGATCCGACGTATCGCGCGGGATATTTGCGCCGCGCCGCGCTCGAAGAAATCGCGCGCCTGGAAGTGGAAACCGGCATTCCCAGCATCGCGCTGGGGCAACTGGGTCCGCCGGAACTGTCCAAGTTGCTGTACGAAGCGCATTTACTCAAGGCGCGCTATCACACGCTCAAGCGCGTCCTCACGCAAAAGCCGAAGCAGATCGCCGACGCGTTGTATCGCTACATTTTGCGGCATGACGAGTTGCGTCAGACGATCACGTCGGTTGGCTTGCCGATTCTCGCGCCGGACGGCAAACATCTTTTGCGCGGTCCGTTCATTCGGATTCCCGAACGCGCCGATACGAACATCGTGCCGCTCACGCATCACGCGATCGATCAGTACGCGCGCAAGGGCTGGGTGGATTTGCGCCCGGATAATTTCGTCGCGTGGAAGGAGCGCATCGAACGGATGCGCCGCGCGCAACAACGCTTGCGCGGACGCGGCAGCGCGGCGATCACGATGGAAGCGTACCTCGATGAAGAAATTCGCATCGGCGACGTGGCGGCGTGGGTGTTTAACAATGAAAAGCGGGGACACCGGATCAAGTAGGCAGTAGACAGTAGACAGTAGACAGTAGTCAGTAGTCAGTAGTCAGTAGCCAGAAGGAGGGATGATGCACAAGTATCGTGAGCTCAAGGTCTGGCAACGCGCGCTGGCATTTACGTTAGCAATTTATCGCGAGAGTAAACGATGGCCCAGCGAGGAGCGGTTTGGCTTGATCAGTCAAATTCGCCGCGCCGCGTGTTCGATTCCGATGAATATTGCGGAAGGAGCCGGCAATGATTCTGCGAAAGAATTCTGTCGCTTTCTCGAAATAGCTCTGCGTTCGACATACGAAGTGATGACGGCAATAGACATTGCGTGTGGTCTTGAATTTCTGACCAATGAATGCGCCGAAGTGCTGTTGAAAGAAGCGGATGAAATCGCGGCAATGTTGGTTGGTTTGATGAAATCGCTGGGTTGGAGAACCGGCGTGTCGAAAAGCTAATCTGACGACTGATGGCTGAATACTGACGACTGACGGCGGCGCGCCCAGAGTTGCCAACCCAGGTTCACAATCGGCGCGCTCATCAGCGCGAACGCGAGCGCGAACAATCCCCAATCGAATGACGTTGGCAGTACATTGCGAATCGCTTCCGCGCCATCACTCGACGCGCGGAGCGTATCTGCCATAAAAACGTACAGCGCGAGCATCGTGCCGATGCAACTCAATCCCCAGGTCAAGCGGCGCGGCATCGGCGCGATTATGCGCGCGTCGCGCCACACCATCAGCGTGCCGCCAACAATCATCAGCGCGGCGATCGACGCGGGCGCGATCACGGGACCCCACCAGGGCAGCGGCAGCAAAAAAAGAATGTCCCAGTCGAAGATCGAACGGGGCCAGCCGCTCATCGGAACGAGAAAAATGTAGTAGGAAATATCCCACACGCCGAACGCGATTGCCGCGTACGCGATCCGGCTGCGCCACGTTTTCCCTGCGAGCCAGCCGACGGTCAGCAGCATCACGAGTGTTGCGACTTCGCGTCCCAATTCAATGTGCCCCAAGCCGCCGAAAATCGGCAGCGGATTCGCTTGGTACGGCTCGACGCGATCAATCAGCGTCCGCAAGTACACGACGACTGCCGATTCGACCCACGCCATCGCGGCGGCGAAGATGACGACGATGATCCATTTCGATTTTTCGCTCATCGTTCACTCCGAATTCAAAGGATGAAGGATGAGGGATGAAAGATGAAATCCCGTGGATTCTTTTTCATCCTTCATCCTTCCGACTTCTGCCTTCATTTCGCGCGGCGCGTTACCGCGCAGTGCTTTCCATCCGTAAAAGCCATTCATCGCGAGCGAGAGGAACAGCGCGCCCACGCGCAAGCGCAACATGCCGCGCGCGACGCGTCTGACAACGTCCGCGAGCGAAAACGCGCGCCGCCACAACGCGCGATGCGCGCGTAGCAATTCGTCCGCGTTCAGCGCGTGCGGCTGGAACGCGACGTTGTAACCGTTGTAAAATTGCCAACCGCGCGCTTTCAGCAATCTATTGTCCGCGTCCATTTGATCGTACAACGCCGTCCCTTTGTACGGCGTCAGTACGCTCAGGAACGGAACGTCCACGCCGATTTCGTACAAGCGATCTGCCATCGCGACGATGTCCGCTGGCGTGTCGCCGTCAAAGCCCGCGATGAAACCTGCCATCACCGCGATGCCGCGCTGATGTACTTTGTCAATGCACGCGCGATAGTACTCGACGCGATTGTGCCGCTTGTTCGCCGTGTGCAGCGATTCCTTGCCGAAACTCTCAATGCCGAAGAAAACGCCGATACAGCCCGACGCTTGCATCAAGTCGAGCAGTTCGTCGTCTTGCGCGATGTCCATGCTCGCTTGCGTGAGCCACCATTTTTTCAGTGGAATCATCGCGCACAACAGTTCTTTGACGTAGGCGCGCCGCGCGGTGAGATTGTCGTCCCAGAACCACACGACCTTGCGTTGCCACCAATACTTTGTGGCGAAAAAAATCGAAAATCGAAAATCTGAAATCGAAAATTCCTCTGCGGTTATATCGCGAACCACGTCGGCGACGGGACGCATCCGATAACCTGGGTTGATCGCGGGCACGGAACAAAACGAGCACGCGAACGGACAGCCGCGCGTCGCTTGGATCACTCGTCGCACGAAAAAGCGCGATGAGAGCAAATCGTAGCGCGGCGTTGGGATGTTTTCGAGCGTAGTTGGTTGCCCAAAATACTTTTTCTGTAGCACGCCGCGCGCCGCATCGTCGAGCACGTGCGCCCACACCGACTCGGCTTCACCGATGACGACCGCGTCGCAATCGTGCGCGAGCGCTTCGTCCGCCCAAAACGTCGCGTGCGGTCCGCCTGCGACGACGATCTTGCCGCGGCGTTTGAATTCGCGCGCGAGGCGGTACGCTTCGGGCGCAAAGCCGCTGAAGAACGACAGCGCGATCAAATCGGCGTCCGTGTCGTACGGGATCGGATCGACTTGCTGATGGATCACGCGGACGCGATGACGCGCGGGCGTGAGCGCGGCAAGGTGGATGCCCGTGATCGGCGGAACGAAATTGACTTCGTGTCCACGCTGATAGCGTTGAATGTACGGCAAGATGATGTCAATGTTCATTTTATCCTCGTTCCCATTCTAAAACAGTTTGCTTGGGTTGCCCACCGTTTGAGCCGCGCGCGCAACGCACTCGAGTGCTTGACATTCTCGGTCAAAACGTTACACTTGTTGCGCGAATAGCGGTCGGCGGTCGTCTGTCGGCGGTCGCTCGCGAAAGAAAATGCTATGTTGAATCTCCTCCTCGTCGAAGACAACACCAATCTGCGCGCCGCGCTGAAAACGGGTTTAGAAGCGACGCGCGATGCGCGTGTCGTTCACGATTGCGACAACGGCGAAACCGCGCTCGCGTTTTGCCTGGAACAGCCGCCTGACGCGATCTTGATGGACGTGCAACTCGCGGGCGCGCTGAACGGCATCGAAGCCGCGATCGCGATCCGCCGCGAGTTGCCGCGTCTGCCGATCGTTTTCTACTCGATTCAGGACGACGATGCGTACTATCGCGATTTTCGGCGTTCGGGAATTCTCAGCCATTACGCGTACGTCCGCAAATCGAATTACCTCTTGCCGCAAATGATCGTGCCGCTATTGCGCGACGCAATCGCGGGGCGCAGTTTCATTGACCCCGAAATCGAATCGCGCGTGCAAGAGGTGCGCCACAAGGACGAGCACGCGCCGATGAATTTGCTGGAGCCAGCCGAGCAGGGTGTCGCGCGATTGCTCGCGCAAGGACTGACGAACGAGCAGATCGCCGCGCGGATGGGCTTTCGCGACAAGCGGACGATCAGCCGCATCAACGGGCAAATCTACGCAGTGTGGGGGCTTGCCGAGAGCGCGACCGATGAAAAAGTCGCGCGCACGCGCGCCGCGATCATCGCGCGCGCGGGGCACTTGATCCAGTGGGGTGATGACGGCGTCGCGCGCGTGACGAATGAACGCGGGGAATTGGTTGAATGGTTCGATAGTTCGATGGTTCGATAGTTGCGCGGTATTTCTTTCGTGGCTTTCGCGTCCTTTCGCGATTTTCGTGATCCAAGGTCTTCGTTTCTATGACTGGGGATTTTTTTCTTGACTGGGCAACGCTCGCAATCTCGCTCCACAACACGATTTTGTTGTTGTGGCTCGCGCTCACCGTGTGGCTCAACGCGGATCGCCGCACGCGCGGCATCGCGTTTATCAGCGGCGCGTTGCTGCTCGCAAGCATTTTCTTTTTCAGTCACACTGCGATCCTGGGTCTCGGCGTCAGCGTCCTGAGCGACGCGCTCGATTTTTGGTGGCGCGTCGGCTGGATTCCCGTCGTCATTCTGCCGTTCGGTTGGTACGGCGTGTCGTTGTGGTATTCTGGTTTTTTCGAGCAAGCCACCTCCGATTTGCGCCGCCGTCAGCGTGCCTGGTTCGCGCTCGCGACGATTTTGACGATGGCATTGTCCGCGTGGTTGCTGTTCGCGAATCCATTACCGACTGTCACGCAAATCGCGAATTTCCAACTCGTCTCGGCGCATTGGCTTTTGTTTCCGCTGTACCTCATCGCCGTTTTTCTCTGCGTGTTGCTCTCGCTCGACGCGCTGCGTCATCCCGCGCCGTCGTCGCGCCTGATGGGCGAGCGCGCGCGCCAGCGCGCGCGTCCCTGGTTTATCGCGGCAGCCATCGTGTTGCTGATTGTCGGCGTGCTTGTCGGCGCGTTCATCGTCTGGATCACGCTAACAGCGGAACGCGCATCTTTTGTCGATCGCGCGATGATCGTTACCGTCGGCGCGTTCGATCTCGTCATCGCCATCCTGATCGCCGCGTCGATTCTTTGCATCGGGCAAGCCGTCGCGCTGTACGAAGTCTTTACGGGCAGGGTGTTGCCGCGGCGCGGTTTGTTGCGGCACTGGCGCAACGCGGTCATTCTCGCAATAGGTTACAGTGTCGTCATCGCGAGCGCGCTATCCGCAAAACTTCAACCGATTTACGGCATTCTTCTTGCAACCGCGCTCATCACGATTTTCTACGCGCTCCTCGGCTGGCGGACCTACGTCGAGCGCGATCATTTTGTGCGGCAATTGCGACCGTTCGTCGCGAGCGAGCGCGTGTACGATCAATTGCTGACAGCGACACCTGCCGAATTCGACGCGACGCGTTCCTTTCACGCATTGTGCCGCGACGTGCTTGGCGCGCGCGCGGCGATTCTTGCGGCGGTCGGCGCGCGCGCGCCGCTCGTGCCAGCGTTGAAATTTCCCGACGACACGAATCTCGCGCCGCCAACGCCAAATGAAATCGCGCGTTTCGATTCGCCGCAAACGATGTGCGTCCAACTCGACGCGGCGCGTTGGGCGGTGCCGTTGTGGAGCGAACGCGGTTTGATCGGCGTGCTGACTCTCGGCGAGAAGAGCGACAGCGGCGTCTACACGCAAGAGGAAATCGAAATCGCGCGCGCGAGCGGCGAGCGCTTGATTGACACGCGCGCGAGCGCGGAACTCGCGCGGCGTTTGATGACGTTGCAGCGTCAGCGTGTCGCCGAGACACAACTGCTCGATCAGCGCGCGCGCCGCGTGTTGCACGACGATGTGCTGCCGCAACTCCACGCGGCGATGCTTGTCATTGCGACCCTGAACGAAGTGAAGGGGAAGCAATCTCCAAATCGCGACTTGGAGATTGCTTCGTCGCGAAACCCGCTCCTCGCAATGACAATCGAATCGCTTACCACCGCGCACCGCCAAATCTCAAACCTCTTGCGCGATCTGCCGACGACGAGCGCGCCCCAAGTCGCGCGGCTGGGTTTGATTGGCGCGTTGCAGCGCGCGGTGGACGAAGAATGGCGGCAGTCGTTCGACCGCGTGACCTGGGACGTCGCGCCCGACGCGGAACGCGCCGCGCGCGCGCTGCCGTCGCTCACCGCCGAGACGATCTTTTACGCCGCGCGCGAAACGATTCGCAACGCGGCGCGGCATGGACGCGGTGAAGACGCGACGCGCGCGCTGAATTTGCGGATCGCGGTGAACGCGCAGACATCCAAAGTTTCGAAAACTTCGGATGTCTCAATCGTCATCGAAGATGATGGTGTTGGATTGCGCGCGACGAACTTGGCAGAACAGGAACGCGGACAAGGACTCGCGCTGCACAGCGCGATGCTCGCGGTCGTCGGCGGAACACTCGCGGTGGAAGCGCGCGCGGCAGGGGGCACGCGCGTCACGATCACACAGTTCGACCATTCACCAACGGAGGCACGATGAAATTCGATGTCAACATTCTCACGCCCAACTTGCTCGACGCGCCCGACCTGATACGCGCGGCGGAAGACGTGGGATTCGATTGTTTGTGGACGAGCGAGACCCAGCACGATCCATTTTTGCCGCTCGCGCTCGCGGCGGAACACACGACGCGGATCCACCTGGGCACCGCGATTGCCGTCGCGTTCGCGCGCAGTCCGACCGTCATCGCTCAAACCGCGTGGGACTTGCAAAGCGCGTCGCGCGGACGCTTCATCCTGGGACTCGGCACACAAGTCAAAGCACACATCGAACGGCGTTTTGGAATGACGTGGGACGCGCCCGCGCCGAGATTGCGCGAAATGATTTTGGCGCTGCGCGCGCTCTGGCGCGCGTGGCAAGGCGACGGCGCGATCAACTTTCGCGGCGAGTTTTACAAAATCACGCTGATGACGCCATTCTTCAACCCAGGTCCAATCGAGCATCCCGATATTCCGATTTTCATCGCGGGCGTGAACGAGCATCTCTGCCGCGTCGCGGGTGAAGTGTGCCAGGGCTTTCACGTCCATCCGTTTCACACCGTCGAGTACATTCGACAGATCGTCTTGCCGAACATCGCGGCGGGCGCGGCGTTGGCGAATCGCACACGCGCGGATCTCGAACTATCGTCTACGCTTTTCGTTGCGACGGACGACGCCGAGCGTGAAGCGGTGCGCGCGCAAATCGCGTTCTACGCGTCCACGCCATCGTACAAAGCGATCCTGGACGTGCACGGCTGGGGCGAGATCAACAAGCAACTGGGGCGACTCGCCGCGCGGCAGCGTTGGGATGAAATGCCCGCGCTCGTCAGCGACGAATTGTTGAACGCAGTCGCGATCGTCGCGCCGTTGGAAGAGATTCCCGCGCGGATTCACGCGCGGTACGCGGGGGTGTTGGATCGCGTCGCGTTGTACTTGCCGTTTCTGATTGACGAGGCGGACAAGTGGCGCGTGTGGGTGAGGGCGTTCCGAACTGATCGGGGCTTGACATCGGCTTGAGGTATGGTATACTTGGCGCAACGCGGTTCCAAAAACTCACAGGAGGAAAATCTATGTCTGATCGAATGAACAAATCGGAGATTCTGGAACATCTGGCAAGCAAGACCGGTTTGAAAAAGAAAGAAGTTGACTCGGTCCTGGACGAATTGGTTTTGCTCGCTTACCAAGAGGCGAAAAACACCTTTCAAATTCCTGGCTTGGGGATCATCACGTTGGCAGAGCGCCCGGCGCGAGACATGATGATGCGCTTTGGTCCCAAAGCCGGGCAAACCGTCCACGTGCCGGCGAAAAAAGTCCTGCGCTTTCGTTTCGCCAAATCCGCCAAAGACGCGATTCTGGGCGCGCCGCTCAAGAAAGACGATTTGGAGATCATCGAAGGCATTGGGCCCAAGATTGCCAAAGCGTTCAACAAAGCCGGGATTCTCACCTTCAAACAACTCGCCGAGACGCCGGTGGAGAAACTGCAACAACTCCTTGCCGACGCCAAATTCATCGGCGATCCGACCACGTGGTCGCAACAGGCACAGCTCGCGGCGGAAGGGAAAATGGACGAGCTCAAACGACTTCAAGATGCGCTCACCGCCGGACGCGTCGCCTAACTTCCACTCGAGCAAAAAATCGCATACGATTTACCGTATGCGATTTTTTGTTGCGCCGATCCGTTTTGCCGCGACGCTTCGCAACGCGCTTTCCGCGTCGATCCCTTGCGCCGCAGCGAACGCCGTGAGCGCGAACAACGCTTCGCCGAACGCCTGACCGCGATTTTTCGCGCGCGTCAATTTCGCCACCGCGATTTGGACGTCGCGCGGCGTCGCCGCGATTTTGCCGCGTTTGGCGATCTTTTGGGCGCGCGCAAGCGCGGGCAGTGCGCGCGGGATCGGCGAGTGTTCCGGCGCACCGTTCTTCTCGGCGCGCTTGATGCGCTCCCAGTTCGCGATGATTTCGTCCGTGCCGTTGACTTGCGCATCGCCAAAGACGTGCGGATGCCGGCGCGCTAATTTTGCCGCAACGTCCGCGATCACGTCGGTCAGCAAGAATTCGCCGGACTCGCTGGCGATTTGCGCCTGCAGGAAAATGTGCAACAGCAGATCGCCCAACTCTTCGCGCAAATGCGGAATATCGTTCGCGTCGAGCGTTTCCAGCACTTCGTAACATTCTTCCAGAAAATCTTTGCGGAGCGATTGATGCGTCTGCGCGCGATCCCAGGGGCAACCCTCCGGCGCGCGCAAGTGCGCGACGACTTCGCCGAGCGCGCTCAAGCCGCCCGGTTGCGCGCGCGGCGGCACGTACCACATCGTTTGCCGCGTGAATTTTGCCGCGCGTTCCGCTTGCGCCAGCGCCTGCGTCGCGATTTTGGGCGCGCGCGTGCCTGCCGCGTCGACGCGCGTGATCGGGTGATCGCGCGGATACAGGATGCCGAGCGCGCGTTGGCAAGCGCGCGCGGTGGCGCGACTGGAGACGCGCGCGATCAGCGCGGGCTGATCCGGATCGAGATGTGGAAAGTGCCGGCGCGCCAACGCGTCCGCATCGATGATTTGCAAGCCGCGCGCGCGCGGATCGAGTTTCAGCGCGGCGCACGCGGCGGCTACATCGAGAATCAGGGTGGTCATCGTTGCTCCGGGATTGAGATTAGGGATTGGAGATTGGAGATTGGATCGCGCGCATCCCATTTCTAATTTCCAACATCCAACTTCCAAGACATTATACGCCAAATTGACAAAAAGCGCGATTGGAATACAATGGCGGTTGACTTGCCGAGCTGGCGGAATTGGCAGACGCGCACGTTTCAGGGGCGTGTGGACGTGAGTCCATCAGGGTTCAAGTCCCTGGCTCGGCATTGCATAACAGAAGTCAGAGCTCGGAGGTCAGAAGTCAGAAAAATTTGTCTGGCGATTGACCTCTGACCTCTGAGTTCTGATCTCTAACACAAGGTGATCGAAAATGAATCTCGTAAATGCCATCGCAAAACGCGAACCGAATCCGAATATTCCAACGCTCGCGCCCGGCGATCGCGTCAAAGTGCACACGCGCATCGTCGAAGGGGATCGCGAGCGCATTCAGGTTTTCATCGGCACGGTAATGCGCCTGCGCAAGGGCAAGCGCGCGAACGCGAGTTTTACCGTCCGCCGCATCGCCACGCACGGCGTCGGCGTCGAGCGCACGTTCTCGGTCAACTCGCCGCGCGTCGAAAAAGTCGAAGTGGCTGGACACACGCACGTCCGGCGCGCGCAGTTGTACTATCTGCGCGGTCGGCACGGCAAAGCCGCGCGCTTGCGCGAAAAGCGGACGGTGACGCCGGAGCGAGCCGTCGAAGTTGCCCAAACGCCAACCGCCGAATAAACTTTACGAAAATGCGACACCGCAAAAATCACCTGTGATTTTTGCGGTGTCGCATTTGACGACGATTTCCGGATCGTCGCGCGCGTACAGTTGCGTCGTCACCTGATCGGCGCGTGATAAAAATACGCCAGCGACCACACGTCCACCTCCGCGTCGTTCGCGTGACCGTGTTCGATGCTGACGCGCAAATGCGTGGTGAACGGAATCGCGTCTTGCAACAAAAAACGATACGCGGCAGTTTTGCCGTAGCCGTTTTGCGTGATCTGCATCGGCGCGCCGTGCAACGGCAAAGTGAACGCGCCATTTTCAAAATACCAACCGCCGTTGAAAAAATCTTCCGCACCGGTGCCGTGAATCACCGGCGCCGGATTGCCGTCCACGAAAATTTTTTCATCCCCCTCCAGAAAACCGAAATCCATCTTTCCTTGCATTGACAACACGATACCGACCAGGTGTCCCGCGCCATCTGTATCCAGGATCAGCGCGTCGGCGCCGTCTCCGGCGCGATATTCGCGCGCGCGAAATTGCGTCTTGAAATACCCAACCGCGCGAAACGAATCGGCGAACGCGCGATGTTTGATCGCGTAGACGATGTTGTCAGTTGCGACGGCGCGCTGGCTGACGATCTGGATGACCGCGCGTTTTTCAAACGGCATCGGAAAGTACGCGTACAAATCTTCCGCGTCGTCTATGCCGACCGCGAGCGCGCGCGTGGGATAGAACCCGAATTGCCCCATCGCAAAAAACGCGCCGAGCGGCGCAAAGACGCTGGGACTCGCTTCATCGTCCCAGTAAATTCGCAACCACAGAGCGTTCAACGCGTCAATCCGCCCCGCCGTCACGCCGGGCACGCGCAACTTGATGGATGAAATCGAGCGCGGACCCGCAATGTCCAGCAACGTTTGCGCCGCGCCGGCGGCAACATCGATCGCGCCGGAACTCATCGCGTTGCCAGAGTCGCTTTTGGGATCGTTGCCTGCGCGATTCCACAGATCGCGCGCGCGGGCGTTGTCTTGCGCGGGCGTCCAGGTCGTCACGCCGATTTCCGGATCGTACACGTGATAGCCGATGTTGTAATAAAACAAATTGCCGGTGTCGCGCACGGTGATCTTGACGCCGCGCTGAAACGGCATCGGGACGTACGAATAGAAACCTCCGCTCGACACGCGATCGTTTCCCGCGAGCGGGGTCACAAACGGAGGATGCGTCCCCGCAAACAGATCGGTCAGCGGCAAGTTGACGCGCGGCGTCGCTTCGCCATCGAAATAAAATTTGATGCGCGCGTCGCGCGCGAAACCGGTGACCCACAGCCGGTACACCGTGCCCGGTCCTGTGAGATCGAGCAACACATCGTCGCCGGACGAATCGGTGTACAAAAAATTGTTGTGATCGCGGTTGCCGCCGGTGCGATCATAACTCGATTGCCCGCCCGCGCGCGCGTTCGCTTTCAAGTACGGCAAGCGATCCATTTGCACGAGCGCGTCGAGTCCGGACGGTTCCGGCGCGGCGGCATTGACCGGCAGACTTACCCAACCGATCAACACCGCGACGAGAAGTAATCGTTTCAACATTTCGATCAGCGGCTCACGAGTTTGACGACGGTCACGCCGTCGCCGCCTTCGTGCGCGTCCGCTTCGCGCAGGGACGCGACGAGCGGATGCGCGCGCAACAAATCGCGCGCGAGTTTGCGCAACGTGCCGGTGCCTTTGCCGTGCACGACGCGCACGTATGGCAAGCCCGCCAGGTACGCGCGATCCAAATATTTTTCCAGCGCGTCGAGCGCGTCATCCGCGCGCAGCCCGCGCAAACTCACCTCCACACCCGGCGATTCCGCGTCCGGCAACGACACCTGGCTCGCCGATTTTTCGCGCGCGCTTTCCGGCGCGGCGATGCGTTCGCCCAATTCGTCCAATTTTACGCGCACGCGGAAATTCCCGACCTGGACCTCCGCGCCGTTCGCGTCCAACGCGATCACCTGACCGCGTTGACCCAGCCGCGCGACCCAGACCTGATCGCCGATTCCTACCGCGCCGGGCGCGAGCGGCAGTGAGACCGGCGCCGCAGTTTTCGCCGGAGGCGGCGTCGGTAACTGCGCGGCAAGTTCGTCTAGTTTCGTCTGTTCATTTTCGACGAACGCGCGCGCAAGCGACACCGCGCGCCATTCCTGCCGCAGACGATTCAATTCTTCGCGCGCGAGTTGGATTTCGGCTTGCGCTTCCCCGTGCGCGCGCTCCAAGATTTCCGCGCGCGTAGATTCGATCTCGGCGAGTTTACGTCGCGCGTCCGCCGCGCGCTGTTCTGCGTCGCGCTGCGCGATCTCGGCGTGCGCTTGCGCGGACGCGGCGTCTTGTTGCGCGCGTTTGATCTGCGCAAGCATCGTCTCCAATTCCACGTCGCTGCGCGCCAGCGTGTTGCGCGCCTGCGCGATGATTGGCGCGTCCAAACCCAGCCGCGCCGCGATTGCAAACGCGTTCGATTGCCCCGGCAAACCAATCGTCAAGTGATACGTCGGCGAGAGCGTCTCGACATCGAATTCCATCGAGGCGTTTTGGACGCCCGGCGTCGTGTGCGCGAACGCTTTCAATTCGGCGTAATGCGTCGCGACGAGCGCGGGAATCTTGCGGTCGAGCAAGTGCGTCAGAATCGCGCGCGCGAGCGCAGACCCTTCGACCGGATCCGTCCCCGCGCCCAACTCGTCGAGCAGAACGAGCGAACGCGCGTCCGCCTCGCGCAAAATCTCGACGATGTTTTTCAGGTGCGACGAAAACGTCGAGAGCGATTGCTCGATGGATTGCTCGTCGCCGATGTCCGCGTAGACGCCGGTAAAAATCGGCAGGCGCGATCCGGCGCACGCCGGAATATGCAAGCCGCTTTGCGCCATCAGCGCGAGCAAGCCGACGGTTTTGAGCGTGACGGTTTTGCCGCCGGTGTTCGGACCCGTGATGATCAAAATCGAAAATTCGCCGCCGAGCCGGACGGTGATCGGGACGACGGTTTGCGGATCGAGGAGGGGATGACGCGCGTCGAGGAGTTGGAGTGGTGTCATTGCGAGGAGCGTTTTCTGCGACGAAGCAATCTCCAAGTTGCGATTCGGAGATTGCTTCGCCCCTTCGGGGCTCGCAATGACAGGAGCGACGCCGTTGATCTCCGCCGAGTATTTCGCTTTGGCAAACGCGAGATCGATCGCGGCGAGAATCGCGACGTTCGCGTCAATCGGCTCGGCGTGGGCGGCGACGCGCGCGGTCAGTTCGCGCAAAATGCGTTCCACCTCGCGCGCCTCCGCGCGTTCCAACTCGCGCACGCGATTGCCCATCTCCACCGCGGCAATCGGTTCGATGAAGATGGTCGCGCCGCTCGCGCTCGTGTCGTGGACGATGCCGGGAATTTTTCCTTTCGCCTCCGCGCGAATCGGGATGACGTAACGTCCGTCGCGCTCGGTGATGATCGCTTCCTGGATGATTTTCGCGTTGGACGATGCGCCGATCAAGCGCTGCAGTTTGTCCATCAGGCGCGCGCGCTGCGCGTGGAGTTCGCGCCGGATCCGCGCGAGTTCGTCCGAGGCGTGATCGGCGACTTCGGCGCGGTCGTTGATCGCGCGCGCAATCGCGTCTGTGACGACCGGCAGTTCGGCGATCGGCGCGGCGCGTTCCGCGAGGCGCGGATAGAGCGCGCCGAGGCGCGCGAGCGCGCGGCGCAAGGTGCGCGCGGCGATCAGCGTTTGCCGCAAGTCGAGCAGATCGACCGGTTGGAGCAGCGCGCCGATCCGCGCGCTTTTGGTGAACGAGCGCACGTCGCGCGCGCTGCCGACGCTGATTTCCGAATTTTGATCGATCAACGCGCGCGCTTCGGTCGTCTCGGCTTGCCCGCGCGCGATGTCGGCGGGCTCGGTCGCCGGGCTGAGCGCGCGCGCCAAGTCCGCGCTCGCCGAGAACGCGGTGTGCGCGGCGACGCGCGCGCAGATTTTATCGAATTCGAGAACGCGCAAATATTTGGGAGTCATCGCCAGACCGCCGACGGTTGACCGCCGACCGCAGAGATCGCGTCGGTGGCTCGTGGTCGGCATCAGAGATTGAAGATCGAAGGCAAGCCGCCGGGAAGCCAGGGAATGATCGTTTTGAGCAACGGCTCTTTGAACGATTCGAACAGCGGCACCAGCAGCGAAGTCTGCAATCCGCCGAGAATCGTAAAGCGCAGTGATTCGTTGCCGGGCCAGGTTTCGCCAGTGGAAAAAGTGATGATCCACAGCAACAGACTGATCACCACCGCCATCGTCACCAATGCCAGAATGCTACCCCCGACTTGGTTCACCAGGGGAAAGAGTTTGAGTTTCTCGGTCGGATACGCGTCCGAGGCAAGCCAACTGAGCAAAAAAGTGACGACGACGACGATGATCAGGAACGCGACGACGTTCACGATGCGACTGGGATGGGGTTGAAACGTGAGCGCGCGAATCCAGCCGCCGACGAGCGAATGATATTGCGCGCCCAAGATCGTGGCGAGGTAGAGCGCGGCGAGCCACACGACTTGGCGCAACATTCCTTGCACGTATCCGATCGCCAAACTGAACACGGCGATCAAGAGAATCGTCAGGTCAATCCAATTGAGACCAGCCAAACCCATTTTTGCCTCCTGCGGAAATGCGGCTACCGGCGATGGAATCGCAAGCGCCGCCAGTTCCTCCGTCGGACGAGTGAACATTGCCGGATGAATCTACATTCCCACGCCGAAACATTTCGAAAGGAGCATCAGACTGAGGAGTAAAATCAGAACAATGACCGCGAGATACGTTCGCGAAATTTTCATCGAGCACCTCCTGCCAAAAGTATACCACAGTCAGCGCGCACAAGCAACATTTCCCCAAAACGCAATCGCCATCCACGGGAATGTGTGGTAGAATAGCGCGCGATGGACACTCGACGCGCGCGCAAAAATCTGGGCGATTCCGGCGAACGGGTGGCGGCGCTGGCATTGCAACAGCGCGGCTATACGATTCTGGCGCGGAACTTTCGCACGCGCTTGGGCGAAATGGATTTGATCGCGCGCGACGCGGACGGACTCGCGTTCATCGAGGTCCGGACGCGGCGCGGGCGCGCGGCAGGCACACCGGAAGAATCGCTGACGCCGCGCAAACGCGTGCGCCTATTCGCCGTCGCGCAACAGTACTTGCAGGATCATCCCGAGTACGCGGATTGGACGTGGCGGATCGATCTGGTCGCGATCGAGTTGGATCGTGCAGGACGGATCGCGCGCTTGGACGTGATCAAGGGCGCGGTGGAGGAATGAGTGGGAGAGCGGGTGACAAGGAGAGGGGGAGAGATTTCTCCCGTTCTCCCCTTCTCCCTCTCTCCTCTCATTTGTATAGAACGCGTATGACGGAAACAAAACCTCTCGTCGCCATTCTGGGACCGACCGCCGTGGGCAAGAGCGCGTTGGCGTTGAAATTGGCGCGCGAATTTTTCGGCGAGATCGTCTCGGCGGATTCGCGGCAAGTGTATCGCGGCATGGACATCGGGACAGCCAAGCCGAGCGCGGCGGAGCAACAACTGGCGCCGCATCATTTGATCGACCTCGTCAATCCGAACGAGCCGTTCACGCTTGCCGAGTATCAAGCGCGCGCGTACGCGATCATCGCGCAGATTCACGCGCGCGGAAACGCGCCGTTCCTCGTCGGCGGGACGGGGCTGTACGTGCGCGCGGTGCTGGAGGGCTTGGCGATTCCGCGCGTCGCGCCGGATCCCCAACGGCGCAAAGAGTGGGAACGCGAAGACGCGCTGATGCTGTACGCGCGCTTGCAACAACTCGATCCGGTCGCGGCGGCGCGGATCGAGCCGCGCAACAAGCGGCGCGTCATTCGCGCGCTGGAAGTGTGCGAAGCGGCAGGCAAGCCGATCAGCGCATTGCAAACGTTGAACGCGCCGAATTATCGCGTCCTGCGGATCGGCTTGACGCTGCCGCGCGCGGAACTGTACGCGCGCATCAACGCGCGCGTCGATCAGATGATCGCGGCGGGCTTGATCGAAGAAGTGCGCGCGCTGCTCGCGCAAGGGTACCGCGCGAATCTACCGGCGATGAGCGGCTTGGGTTATCGGCAGATCGCGGCATACTTGAACGGGACCAGCACGCGCGAGGAAGCGATCCAGATTCTCAAGCGCGACACGCGGCGATTCGTGCATCATCAGTACAGTTGGTTCCGATTGAACGACGCGCGCATCCGGTGGTTCGATCAATCCGCCGATCAAACAGGTGCGGTCCGGGATCTCGTCGCGCGATTTTTGCGCGGCGACGCGCTTGACGCACTGAAGCAAGCAGAGTAAAATCGAGCCAGAACAAAGGTTCGTTTATGATTTCACGGCGCGTTCTCGCGCGGTGAGGAGGAGGGAGAAATGACACGCGAAGAAATTCTCGCGCTCTGTCGCAAAGCGCGCGATGTGGGCGCGGTCAAGCACGAAGAGTTTGCCGATTACATCGTCGTCCTGGAATCGCGCCGCAAGATCGGCGACGCGTGGCAAGCGACCGAGCACGCGTATATGGCGGTGGACGGCAAACTCGCGATGGCGAACGAAGATCATCGCAAGCAAGGCAAGCGCTTGGATTTTCACGAGCCCAAAGTCTTGCTGGACAATCCGGAGCAACTCACGCTCCAAATCACCGTGACGAGCGAATTGTACGGCGCGCGGCACGGCATCGCGACGAGCCGCAAGAAAGGCGGCGCGCACGCCGAACGCGAATTCCCCTGGGAAGTCGCAGAGACCTCCGCGATCGGGCGCGCACTTTCAGCGATGGGGTACGGCTTGTTGCCCGGCGCGGGCTTGGCAAGCGCGGAAGACATCGTGCGCGCGACGACGACGCAAACGTCGGACAAAGAACGCGCGCCGCGCCGCGCGCCGTTGATGTCCGCAAATCAGCGCAACAAGTTGATCGAGATGTATCGCGAACGGCACGGCGGCACGGAAGCGGAAGTGTTGCAAGGACTCGACGCGGTGTTCGTCGGCGCGTTCAAGCATCCGCTCGCCGACGCGTCGGTCGAAGAAGCGTCCAAGATCATCGGGCAGATGATCGCGCAAAAAATGGAACGCGCGAAAAAATAACGGGAGCGAGCGATGACCAGCACAGTTTACTTTGGATCGGCGCGGCAATGCCGCTTGGAGGCGAAAGAAACTTTGCCCGCCAAACTCGATTTGATTCTCGAACGATTGCATCTGCGCGAACGCGTCAAGGACGAAACGGTCGCAATCAAAATGCACGTCGGCAACAACATCGGCTACTCGACCGTGCATCCGGTTTTCGTGCGCCGGATCGTGCAAGCGGTGAAAGAGGGCGGCGGCAAGCCGTTCATCGCCGATGTGAACTGGGATGTCAAAGGCGCGGAAGAACGCGGCTATTCGTCCGAGACGCTGGGTTGTCGCGTTTATCCGGCGGCGGGTCCCGACGAAAAATATTTTTACCATCACGCGCACCCGTACAAAAATATTCAAGAGTGGGGCGTCGCCGGAATGATCCAGGACACGTCGTTTATGATCAATCTGGCGCACGTCAAGGGTCATCCCAGTTGCGGTTTTGGCGCGGCGTTCAAAAATCTCGCGCTCGGATGTATGATCGGCAAGACGCGCGGCGCGATGCACGATACGATGCATCACGATCCGTACTGGTTTGCGGACAAGTGTCCGGACGCGGAGACGCGCAAACGGATTGCCGATTGTTGTCCGCACGCGGCGATTGTCGAGGACAAGAACAAGCCGGACGAAATGCATCTGCATATGGAACAATGTAACCAGTGCGGACGCTGTCTTCAAGTCGCGCCGCCCGGCAGTTTGAAAATCGATCCGGTGAATTTCCACGCGTTCCAGGAGGCGTGCGCGATCAGCACGAGCATCACGCTTTCGACGTTCGCGCCGGAGAAAGTGACGCATCTCAGTTTGGCGACGCATATGACGCCGGTCTGCGATTGCTTTGGCTTTACGAGTATGCCGATTCTGCCGGACGTGGGCATTTTCGGATCGGACGATATCGTTGCGATCGATCAGGCGGTGCTCGATCTGACCGCGCCCGCGCGTTTGATCGAAGAAAATATTCCAACCTCGATGGAAGTGCATACGCGCGAGGGTCATCCGTTTCGGTGGCTGCACGGTCCGCTCAAGGATCCGTACCTCGTCGCGCAGTACGGCGAGCAAATGGGGCTGGGATCGCGCGCGTACGAATTGATTGACGTGCTGCCGGTGGAACAGATCACGCGCGCGCCGATGGGGTACATTCCGGGTATCTTCTCAATAATTCAGGGGAAAGTGGCTCGCGTGACCATTTTCATGCGAGAAAAACGAGGTTGAGTGTAAGTTTACCCCAAGTTATTGAGATGATACCATTCCGGCGCAGTGAGAATGACCGCTGACGGACGACCGACGACCGCGAAGTAGCGATCAGCCGTCAGCCATCAGCGGTCAGCGGTCAGCCGCTGATTTGAAAGACTGGGAAATAATGAATGACAACGCAAAACTGATCGCCGGGTTGCAAGCCGCGTGGACGCGCGAGATCGCTGGCGCGAAGACGTATCGCGCGCTGGCGCGACACGCGCGCTCGCAACAACAGCGCGAAGTGTTGAATCGTTTGGCGGAGGCGGAGGAACGGCACGCGCAAACCTGGGACGCGCGCTTGCGCGAACTGGGCAGCGCGCCGCCGAAGGATGAAAGACGAAAGACCGGACGCGCGATGCGTTCGGTCTTTTACTTGGCGCAGGGTTGTGGCGGAAAGGATGAAGGATGAAGGATGAAGGATGAAGGATGAAGGTGTTTGGGACGCAGACGAGCGCGGACGAACGCGGATGAGAGACCTTCGAGGCGCTTGCGCGAAACCTCGAAGGTCTTTGCTTTGGCGCGGGGTTGTGGTAAAATGGGGGCGAGAGGGGAACAATGCCAAGAAAGTTCCACTACACATATGACCGAGCCTACGGCGAATTGCAGGATTTTTTTGCCCGTGACCTTTACGCCGAAAACTTGCGCGAGGCATTACTCCTGCTTGTCGCTGACTTTAACGATATCTACTCGCAGACAGAAGATGAAGCAAAACAATTGGCGGAAGAGTGGTTGAATGAGGAACTTGGCAAAGGATGGACAGTGCCAGACTATTTTGAGCGACAGCCTGAATTGTGGACAGACGGGATTCTGTACAGAATCCAATCTCTACATGAAGCAAACGAGTTGAAATGGGAAAGCAAATTGAAACAAACATCATTCATCACGGCGATTGTCGCAGAATTTTGCAGACGCTTCCGGATGAATGTGTTGATTTAATCGTCACGTCGCCGCCTTATGCGGATAGACGCAAGCATACTTACGGCGGGGTTCCACCTGATGAATACGTCGGATGGTTTCTTCCGATCACCGCCGAGTTACGACGCGTTCTCAAGCCAGAAGGTTCTTTCATCCTGAACATCAAAGAACGCGTCGTGGACGGCGAACGCGGAACATACGTGATGGAACTTGTCCTCGCGATGCGAAAGCAAGGGTGGCTCTGGACAGAAGAATATTGCTGGCATAAAAAGAATTGCTATCCCGGCAAATGGCCCAACCGTTTCCGCGATGCGTGGGAACATTGTTACCATTTAACCAAGCAAAAAGAATTCAAGATGTTTCAAGAAGCCGTGATGGTTCCGATGGGCGATTGGGCAGAAAAACGGCTGAAAAATTTGAGCAAAACTGATCTGGTGCGTGATGAATCCCGATCCAAAAGCGGTTTTGGTAAACGGGTCGCCAATTGGATTGGGCGCGATCTGGTTTATCCGACAAATGTTCTTCATCTTGCCACCGAAGTCAGCAACAAGAATCACAGTGCCGTATTTCCATTGGAATTGCCGATGTGGTTCATCAGATTGTTCACGCAAAAAGGTGATCTCGTACTAGATCCGTTTATGGGATCAGGCACAACCGCGCGCGCAGCAGTCAAGTTAGATCGAAAATACGTTGGGATTGAACTTCAGCAAGAGTATATCGGACTTGCCAATCGTGTTTTGCAAGCGGAACAACCGGCATTGATTGCAGAATCCAAGACCGCGTACTCTGTCAAGAAGAGGAAAAAACGATGAACAATGAAGAACTGCGCGCGCTGATTGCTCAATCACTTGGCGAGTTCTACCAAAGGCGGATTCAGCGGTTAGAAAAACTCAAACTCAAGAACGTATTGTTACGAAAGAATCCGTACCTTTACAAAGCGTTAGGCACGCAAAGCGCAACGGAGATCGTCGAAGAAATTCTCAAGGCGTACTTGAGCGCGTCGGACGAGGGTTTATTCGGCGATGTGTTCTTCGAGCCAATTGCGAAGTCCGTTTCCGGCGGCGTCGTCTCGCCAAGCGAAGGTGTTGACCTTGCAATCGAAACCGAAGATCGGTATACCGCGATTGCCGTGAAATCGGGCCCCAATCCATACAACGCAAGCCAAGTCAAACGCCAGAGCGATGAATTTGCGTCCTTGCGTAGACGATTGCTAAAATTGCGGAAACAATTTGATCCGGTGCTGGGGCATTGCTACGGCAAAAAACAAACGTTGCCTACAAGCCGTCAAGCATATCGCGATAGTTCCGGGCAAAAATTTTGGCAAGAATTGACTGGCGATTCCGAGTTCTATTTGAAGTTGATTCGATACTTGGAAGACAAGGTGATCGCCAGACATCGAGAGGCGTACAAAGCGGACTATCAAAACGCCATCAATCGGTACGTTCGCGAATTCACGAACGATTTCTGCAAAGACAGCGGCGCGATTGATTGGGAAAAACTCGTCCGCTTCAACAGCGGCGCAAGCTAAACACTTCCGCGATTTTCTCAATCAGAAGGGCAGATATGGTAGAACCGCTTGCAAGTAATACACAGAAACCGTTACACGACTACATGGTCTTCTGGAGTAACGAGTGGGCAGAACCACCGGCTTTCTACTGGGTTGCCGAAGTACGAGGTCAGTCACCGAAAGATGCTCTGGAATCGAACCTCGAAGAAATAATTCGCGCCACTAGAGAGTTCGATGGAAGTCTCTGGGATTTGAAAAGAGATTACATCATCGAGAACCTGTGTCTTGTTCGACGAGATGGTTGGACGTCACAATATACCCCGAACTGGTCAGAGATTTTTGTTGGACTCGATACCAACGCTGATCGATCCCGGTCATCAACAAAAAAGATCAGCGCGCGTGTCAAGTCAAAATTAACTCGGAGGAAAAATGCTCGTCCAAACCGCACTCGACATTGAAGAACGCAAAATCACCACGTATCCGTACCGCGGCAAACCACTGCCCGTCAAGGAAACGTATATCCGCTGGCTCTCGCAAGCCGGACCCAAAGACTCGCCCGAGTACGGCTTGCGCTTGTTCACGCTGGGACCCGGCGGCGCGATTCCGATTCACAATCACCAGTACTATCAAACGATGTACATCTTGAGCGGCGGCGTCAGCGTCACCGCGTACGATCGCGCGACCGACGCGCCGCGCGAAGAAAAAACTTTGCGCCCCGGCGATTTCGTCTTCGTCGAAAGTATGGAGCCGCACAGCATCCGCAATCTCAGCGCGACCGAGCCCGCGACGTTCCTCTGTTGTATCGGCGTGACGTGCGGCGACGATCCGATGTAACGTTGCGCGCGGCATCGCTGCAACCGAAAGTGAAGCAGGCAATCGCCGAATCACCCGATCACCAAAACACAGTAGAAAAAATCGGGACGATCCAAACGGATCGTCCCGATCATTTTTAACGCCTGCCCGGTTGTTGACCGCCCGGCATCATCCCGCGTCCACTCGGCGGCATCCCCTTGCCCCCGAATCCATCGGGTCCCGGAAATCCGCCGCGCATTCCAAACCCAAACGGCCGATTCAGGTCAATGTTCTCCGGCTTGATGTTCGCCTTCATCGCGTCCGCTTGCGCCTGGGTTAGTTTGCCGTCCTTCACCGCTTGATCGATTGCGGCTTTTTGCGCGTCCGCAATCGCGGCGCGCAGCGCGGCAACGTCCACTTTTTTCTCCTGCGCCAGCGTCAACAACGTTTTCGATTTCAACGCCGTCGTCAGATCCGCGCTCGACATTCCCAGCGCTTTAGCCGCCGCGTCCAACCCGGCTTGCGCGATCGTCGCGCCGGACGCGTTGCCGGACATTCGATCCGCTTGCGCTTGCGTCAAGATGCCTTGCTTGACGGCTTCCTTCGCCGCGTCCGCGCGCGCGTCGGTCATCGCTTGTTGCAGCTTCTCGACCGTCACGCCGAGTTTCTGCGCGAGCGTTTGCCAGTACAGATCCATCCACGTCTTGCCACCGGCGGTCGGCGGCATCGGACCTTGCGCCCCGACAATCGTCGCGCCGATCCCAGCGATCAGCAGCGTGACGACGAGCGCGCTGGCGATAAACAACTTGGTTTTGCTAAACATTTTTTCCTTTCTTGCGGAGCAATCTTATTTGGCGTGCCCATTCCCATTCGGCACGATCAAACCATCGTGAACGTGAATCGCGCGTTGCGCTTGCGCGGCGATATTCGGATCGTGCGTGACCAGAATGATCGTCAAACCTTGTTCGCGATTCAACGACTTGAAAATACTCATAATTTCTGTGCCCGATTTTGAATCGAGATTGCCGGTCGGCTCGTCCGCCAAAATGATGCTGGGACGATTGACGAGCGCGCGCGCAATCGCGACGCGCTGCTGTTGCCCGCCGGACAATTCGTTCGGGCGATGATGCACGCGATCACCCAAGCCCACCGATTGGAGCGCGTCGAGCGCGCGCTGTTTGCGATCCGGCGTCCCGGCGTACACCATCGGCAATTCCACTTGATCGAGCGCGGGCGTGCGCGGCAACAAGTTGAACGTTTGAAACACGAACCCGATTTTTTTGTTCCGCACGTTCGCCTGCTCGTCGTCGCTCATCTTGGACACGTCCATTCCGTCGAGAACGTACGAGCCGCTCGTCGGCGTATCGAGACAACCGATGATGTTCATCAGCGTTGACTTGCCGGAGCCGGAGGGACCCGTGATCGCGACCATCTCACCTGGTTGAATTTGGAGCGAGACGCCGTTGAGCGCGTTCACTTGGATATCGCCCATCTGGTAGATTTTTTTAACATCGCTGATTTCGATCACTGGTGCCATTTCGATCCTTTCAAAATATATTTGCTCTGTCATTGCGAGGAGCATCGTGAGCGGAGCGCAGCGTAGTCGAACGATGCGACGAAGCAATCCCCGATTCGCAAGTTGGATGCCGCAAGCGGCTTCGGGATGAAAACCGTCCCTCGCAATGACACGACACTAAACGGTACTTGGCGAAAGATTTACGGCGGTGGTCCGCCGGGACCACCCATCCCAGGAATGCCCATCCCACTGGGCACGTTGCCGGTGCGCGTCGTCGTTTGCTGAACGACAACCACGTCACCCTCTTGCAATCCGCTCATAATCTCCACCGACGAATCGTTCGACAAACCGGTCGTGACGCGTGTTGGAATGGCTTGCCCGTCTTTTTGCACCGTCACGATCCGTTGATTGCCTTGCGTTCGGACCGCGCGCGTCGGAATCAACAACACGTTGTCACGGCGTTCCACTTCGATGGTGAGATTCGCCGTCATCCCTGGTTTGATCGCGTTGTCTGCGTCGGTCAATTCCAAAAGCACCGGATAATTCACGACGCCTTGCGTGACGGCTCCGGTCGGACTGACCGAGCTGACTTGCGCGTTGTACGTTTTGCCCGTCAGCGCGTCCAGCGCCACTTGCGCGGGATTGCCGACTTTGACTTTCTCCACATCCACTTCGGCGACCGTCACTTTGATCTGCAAATGCGCCAAGTCCACCACCGTCACCGCCGCGCTCGATCCGGCGCTATCGCCGACGCTGTAGTTCACTGCCGCCACAACGCCGTCGAACGGCGCGACGACCTTGGCTTTGTCGAGATTGCGTCGCGCTTGTTCCAGCGCGAGTTTCGAATTGTCGAGCGACGCTTGCGCGGTGCGTAATGTCGTCGTGAGATTTTTCTGCGCCTGCTCCAGCGCCACTTGCGCGCTGTCGTATTGCGTCTGCGCTTGTTTGAGCGCGGTGTCGTTGATCGTCACTTCGGTCGTCTTGAAATTGGCAAGCGCAACTTGATAATCAATCGTCGCCTGCTGCAGCGTGGCGGCTTGCGAACTCATTCCCACGTCGGCGCGCCACGCGATTTTGTCGTACTCGCCTTGCGCTTGTTGTAGCGTCACCGTCGCCTTGTCCAGCGCGGCGCGGGCGATGATCAGCGAGTTTGGATTTTGCGCGTTCTGCGCTTTAGCCGCGTCCAAACTTGCCTTGACGCTGACGATGTTGGATTGCGCGTTTCGCATCGCGAAATTCAACTCGGTGGTCGTTTGCTCATAATTCGCTTGCGCGCTCGCAAGATTCGTCTGTGCGCTCCGGAGCGCCAGATTCAAATCCGTGCTGTCCAATTCCATCAGCACCTGATCTTTTTTTACTAGCGCGCCAACTGTCGTATTGATCTGGGCGACCACGCCGCTCGTCTGAAACGCCACCGCGATCTGGTTCACCGCCGAAACGTTGCCCGCCGCGCTGACCGTCGCCGCCAGCGAGCCGCGCCGCACCATCGTCGTCTGGACGCTCGCCGTCGTCGTCCGCGCCGCGGCTTGGCTCTGCCAAACGTACGCGCCAATCGCGCTGAGCGCGAGCGCGACGACGACTCCGCCGATCAAAAGTTTGCGTTTCATAGCTTTATCCCCGCGACCATTTGAGTCCGAGTATAGCCACGCCGCCTTAAAATATTCCAAGCCGATCCTGAGAGAATGATAAGAATTCGCGCGCGTTTTTTCCGAATTTTCTCAGGATTCGCACAGGATTGTTTCAAGCGAGTGTGGTATAATAGACGCGCGTGGTAGGACTGAAAAATGGCAACCGTATTGATCGTAGATGACGATCAAAAATTATTGAATATGCTGCGGCGCACGTTGGCGTACGAAGGATTTCACGTTCTCACGGCGGCGGACGGCAACGCCGCGCTCGCCTATGTGCAAACGCATCGCCCCGACGTGATCGTCCTGGACTGGATGATGCCGGGCTTGGACGGGCTGGGCGTGATCAAGCAATTGCGCGCGCTGAACGATCAAACGCTCATCCTGATGCTCACCGCGCGCGACGCCGTCGAAGATCGCGTGGCGGGCTTGGAGACCGGCGCGGACGATTACTTGGCGAAACCCTTCGCGCCCGCTGAATTGATCGCGCGCGTGCACGCGCTCTTGCGCCGCCCTTCCGTCGTCAATCAAGACGAGCCGCTGACCTACGCCGATCTCTATCTCCATCCGCTGACGCGCCAAACGCGGCGCGGCGAGCGCGCATTCGAGTTGACTTCCAAAGAATTCGATCTGTTGCGCTTTTTGATGACGCATCCGCGCCGCGTGTTGCGCCGCGAAGAAATTTTGCAAGAGGTTTGGGGTTATGATTTCGGCGGCGAAGACAACGTGCTGGAAGTGTACATCGGTTATCTGCGCCGCAAAACCGAAGCGGGCGGCGAACCGCGTCTGATCCACACCGTCCGCGCGGTGGGTTATGTTTTGCGCGAAGAATAGGGTACAGGGGTCAGGGGTCAGGGTACAGAAATCACTCTGTACCCTGCCCCTGACCCCTGACCCCTGACCCCTATGTCCATTCGTTTACGCCTCACGCTCCTCTACCTCGCGATTCTCGCGGTCACGCTGATCACCTTCAGCGCGATGCTCTACGCGATCCAGAGTCAAGCGATGTTGGAGACCACCAAAACGACGCTGGAACGCCAAGCGCGCGAGTACGCAAACCTCGCGCGCCGATTTCCGCCGCGCCCCGAAATGCAAATGCCGATGATGATTCCGGGACGCTGGACGCAAATCCGCAGTCTGGACGGCGCGGTGATCCGCCGCACCGCCGATCTCGGCGAAACGACGCTGCCGCTCAGCGACGCCGGCTTGCGCGCGGCGCAAGCCGGCAATACCTGGGTCGAAACGGCGGTCGTGGACGACGACCCGCTCCTCATTCACAGTCAACGCATCGGCGCGCCAGAGCGCGCGGAGATCGTGCAAATCGCCGCGCCGATCATCGAACGTGAAAACGCGCTGGCAACGTTGCGCGCGCTGTTGATCGCCGGCAACACGCTCGCGCTGCTTGCCGCGCTCGTGATCGGCTGGGTGTTGGCGGGCGCGGCGCTCCAACCCATTCACCGCATCACGCGCACCGCGCAAACGATCGGCGCAGAACGCGATTTTCGCCGCCGCGTCCAACACGTCGGACCCAACGACGAAGTGGGGCAACTCGCCGCGATGTTCAACACGATGCTGACCGAACTCGAATCGGCGTATCGCCAAGTGCAACAGGCGTTGGAAGCGCAAAAGCGTTTCGTCGGCGACGCGTCGCACGAACTGCGTACGCCGCTGACGACGGTGCGCGGCAACATCGAATTGTTGCGGAACGATTTGCCGCTGGACGCGCAGGAACGCGCGGATATTCTCGCGGACACGAAAGAAGAAGTGGAGCGGTTGATTCGGCTGGTCAATCAACTCTTGATGCTGGCGCGCGCGGATGCCGGGCAGTCGTTGCATCGCGAGCCATTGCCGCTCCAGCCGTTGATCGAGGATGTCTGCCGTCAGACGAAAACGCTCGCGCCGCGCCGCACGATCACGGTTGACGCCGGGGAAGAAATTTCGGTGTTGGCGGATCGCGACGCGCTGAAGCAAGTTTTGCTGATCCTGCTCGACAACGCGCGCGTCCATACTCCGGCGCACGCGGCAATCCGCGTGTTCGCGCGCGTCGAATCGGCGCGCGTCGCGATCACGATCCAGGACGCCGGTCCCGGCATCGCGCCGAATTTGCTCCCGCATATTTTCGAACGTTTTTATCGCGGCGATCCATCGCGCAGCGGCGGCGGCGCGGGGCTGGGCTTGTCCATCGCCAAAGAATTGAGCGAAGCGCAAGGAGGAACACTCACGGCGACAAGCGAAATCGGCAAAGGTAGCGCGTTCACGCTCGCGTTGCCGCAAGCAATTGGCTTTTGATCTCCCTCTCTTGCCTCCCTGCCATTTCCGCGTACAATACCCGTATGAAAATCGTCTCCGGTTTCTACCACACGCGCGGTAATCACTGCGGCTCGACCGCGATGCGCGATCTGCTGCATTGCGCCGGTCTGGCTTTGAGCGAGGCGATGTGCTTCGGCTTGGGAAGCGGACTCGGCTTTCACTATTTCCGCGATCTTCCCGGCGCCGGCATCTCGCGCTTTTTTCACGGACGCACCGGCGCACTCGAACGCGATTTATGCGATCACCTCGCGCTCGATTTTGCCGAGGGCGCGGACGACGATCCGGATCGCGCGTGGCGCACTGCGCGCGCGTTTGTTGACGCCGATCTGCCGGTGCTCCTCAACGTCGAATTGAGCCGCCTGCCATACTACAACTCGCGCACGCCGTTTCCCGGTCACCGCGTCGTGCTTGCCGGATACGACATCGCGCGCGCGGTCGCGTTCCTCGCCGACAACGCGTTCGAGTCGTTGCAAGAGATTTCGTTCGATGCGTTACGCGACGCGCGCGACGCGCCGGTCGCGTCGTCGCTCTTCCCGCTGCAAAATTATTCGCTCGTCGTAAAATCCGCGCACACACACACGCCGCTCGACCAAGCGATGCGCGTCGCGCTGCGCGAAAACGCGCGCGCGATGCTCGACACGCGCGATGCAAACGCCGGGCTCGCCGGAATGAAAACGCTTGCGGACGATTTGGTGAACTGGGGCGACGCGCCGGATTGGCAGTTTTGCGCGCGCTTTGGCTACCAAATCATCGAGCGACGCGGCACAGGCGGCGGCGCGTTCCGCAAAATGTACGCCGCGTATCTGCGCGAGGCGGAAAATCTCGCGCCGGAATTACGCGGCGCGGAGTTACCCAAGCCGATGCTGGAGATCGCGGAACTATGGACGGCGTTCGCGCTGGCGCTCAAACGCGCTTCGGACGAAAAAGATCGCGCGCACTTGAGCGCGGCGGGAAACGCGCTGCGCGATCTCGCGACGCGCGAGGAGAATTTTTGGCGGCGCGTGATCGAACTGGTGGGAGAAAAGCAATGACGACAATCCTGGTCGTAGACGACGAGAAAAACATCATCGAACTGGAGCGGATGTATCTGGAGAAAGAGGGCTACAAGATCCAAGTCGCGTATGACGGCAAAGCCGCGCTCGAAAAATTTCGCGCGACGCGACCGGCGGCGATCATTTTAGATTTGATGCTGCCGGGCATTGACGGCTGGGAAATTTGCCGCCGCATCCGCCAAGAAAGCGACGTGCCGATCATTATGCTGACCGCGCGCGATCAGGACGTGGATAAAATCGTCGGACTCGAACTGGGCGCGGACGATTACTTGACCAAGCCGTTCAACCCGCGCGAACTGGTCGCGCGCGTCAAGGCGATCTTTCGCCGCGTCGCGCCGGTCCCCAAAACGCAGTGCTGCGCCGTCGGCGACATCGCGCTCGATCAGGATCGCCGCGAAGTGAATGTCGCGGGCAAGCCCGTCGAACTACGCGCGAAAGAATTCGATCTCCTCGCGGTGCTGATGCAAAATCCCGGCATCGTGTTGACGCGCGAACGCCTGCTCGAAATCGCGTGGGGGTTTGATTTTCCCGGCGAGACGCGCACGGTAGACGTTCACGTCGCGCACCTCCGCAAAAAACTCTCCGGCGCGCACACGCAGATCGAAACGGTGAGCGGGATTGGATACAAATTAGTTGGATAGTTGGATCGTTGCATCGTTGCATCGTTGCATCGTTGCATCGTTGCATCGTTGGATCGTTGGATCGTTGGATCGTTGGTTGGCGGATGGTAGATGCTACGTTGAACGAACCAACAAACTAACGAACCAACGACCCAACGAACTAACGAACTACCAAACTACCAAACTACCAAACTATCAAACTATCAAACTATCAAACTGACAAACAATGTCACTTCGCACGCGCCTCCTCCTCACGCACGTCTTTATCATTTTTCTCACGCTCGCGATTCTCGCGGTGTCGCTCGCGTTCATCTTGCGCGATTATCAGCGGCAGGTGCAATTGGCGCGCCTGGGCGACGCGGTCGTGCCACTCGCGTTCCAAGCGCGCGCGATGTTGCTCAACGACGTCGCGCCGCGCGAAGCGTTGACGCGTTTGCAACAACAAGCCGGACCCGTCGGCAGTGTGCTCATCGTCACCGACAAAGGACTCGTACTCGCGGATGCCGCGTACGGCTTGACCAATCGCACGATCAATCTGACGCCGGTCGTCCGCACCGAAGTCCCGCGCGGATTTTTTTGGGGCGCGCACAGCGTTCGCCCCGGGCGCGTGTTGCTGTACGCCGCCATCGCCGCCGGACAGATCGGCGGACAAAACGTGTACGTCGCGCTGGCGACGGACGAGCGCCCGTTTTTTGAAACGCTCGATGAAATCGGCGCGAGTCTGTTGCTCGCTGGCGGCATCACGCTGATCGTTTCGATTCTCGTCGCGATTCTCCTCGCGCGTTCGATTGCGCGTCCGCTCACGCGCCTGACCCAGGCGACCGAAGCGATCGCGCGCGGACAGTACGATCATCGCGTCCAGGCGCGCGGGCGCGATGAAATCGGGCGGCTCGCCAAAAGTTTCAACGCGATGGCGGAACAGGTGCAGCGCGCGCGGCAGATGGAAAAAGATTTCGTCGCCAACGTTTCGCACGAATTGAAAACGCCGCTCACTTCGATCCAGGGATTTTCGCAGGCGCTGCTCGACGGGACGGCGAACGATCTCGCCGGCGCGCGCCACGCCGCGCAAACGATCTTCGACGAGGCGGCGCGGATGGCGCGGCTCGTCGGCGATCTGCTGACGCTGGCGCGGATCGAATCGGGGCAAATGCCGCTGGCGCGCGACACGCTCGACTTGAACGATCTGTTGCCGCGTTGGGTCGCGCGCTTGCGCGCGCGCGCCGCCGCGACCGGCGCGACGCTCGTCACCGTTCTCGATCCCTTGCCAACAATCGTCGGTGACGCCGGACGGCTGGAACAAGTCGTCGCGAATTTGTTGGACAACGCGCTCAAGTACAGTCACGCGGGCGGCGCGATCACGGTGACGGCAAAATCCACTGCGCTCGTGAGCGCGACGCGGAGCAGCATCCTGATGTGGCGTCACGTTGCCGAACCGCCGCCGCAAAATTGGATCACGATTGCCGTGACGGATACCGGCGCGGGAATTTCGCCGGACGATTTGCCGCGCCTCTTTGAACGCTTTTATCGCGGCGATCACGCGCGCGTCGCGGGCGGCACCGGCTTGGGGCTTGCCATCGCGCGAGAACTCGTCGTCGCGCACGGCGGCGCGATCACGGTCGAAAGCGAATTAGGGCGCGGCAGTACGTTTACGATTCGATTACCGGTGTAGGGGCGACGTGATGTCGCCCCGATTTTTTTACAATCATTTTACACGCAACACATTCGCGTTTCATCGACGCGTGCGATGATGCAGGCAGAAGCAAAGTTTGCATCTCTCTTGTTTTCGTGCTACAACCGAGCCACTCGATTCGAATTCAGGAGACGCGTGTCACTTTTTGCTATCGCGCTGATCGTCGCCGCCGCGTTCGTGCATGCCGCGTGGAATTATCTCGCTAAACGCGTCGGCGGCAGTCCGGTGTTCGTGTGGCTCTTCGCCGCCGTGTCCGCGCTGTTGTACGCGCCGCTCGCGCTGATCATTTTGGTTTCGCAGAACGTCACGCTCGACGCGACGCGCGGCGGGTTCATCGTCGGCAGCGGCGTCATTCACGCGCTTTATTTTTTGGCGTTACAGCGCGGGTACAGCGTCGGTGATCTGTCGCTGGTGTATCCGCTCGCGCGCGGCACGGGACCTTTGCTTTCGACCCTGGCGGCGATTTTGTTTTTCGGCGAGCATCCTTCGTTTCTCGCGCTCGTCGGCACCGGACTAGTCGTCGCCGGAGTTTTCTTGTTGACGTGGAGCGCGACAGCGCGCGTCGCCGCGCGCGCGGCGCGCCAACAGCGCGCGTGGGCAATCGGCTACGGATTGCTGACCGGCATTTTGATCGCGACGTACACGTTGTGGGACAAGCAAGCGGTGAGCGCGCTGATGATTCCGCCGTTGGTGTACGAAAACCTCGCGGCGTTTTCACGCGCGCTCATCCTCGCGCCGCTTGGCTTGCGGAATTGGGACAGGGTGCGGTTCGAATGGCGCGTGCATCGCAAAGAAATTCTTGGCGTCGCATTTCTATCACCGCTGTCGTACTTGTTGGTGCTGACCGCGATGATTACGACGCCGGTCAGTTACGTCGCCCCGGCGCGTGAACTTTCGATCCTGATCGGCGCGTTCATCGGCGCGCGCTTTTTATCGGAAGGAGACGTGCGGCGGCGCTTGACGGCGGCAGGCGCGATTGCCGCCGGGGTGATCGCGCTCGCGTTGGGATGAAAGGTTAGGGGTCAGGGGTTGGGGGTCTGGGATCAGAGGTCAGACAGAATCCAGGTTTCTTCGAGAAACCTGGATTTTTTATTTTCAACACATCACGCGCAAAATCGCGGCGCGCTCATTTGTCGCTCGGCGGCAGCTGGTAAAAGTAAAACCACGCTTGCCACGCGAAGAAAACGAGCGCGGCAAATACCGGCGCGGCGTACTCGTGGAGCGGCAAGCGCACGCCCGTAAAGTGCATCGCCACGGCGAGCGCGGTGCTGTCAATGATCGCGACGAGCAGCGCGAGGTTGAACGTGATCGTCCACCACTTGCCCAGCGGCGGGATCGTCGTCGTGCGCCAGCGCAGCGCGGGCGCCAGCTCCGGAAAACGTTCGACGTAATAATCCTTGATCCGATTCATCGTCAGCGCGCTATCGTGCCACGCTTGGCGCAGGCGCACGAGTTTCGCCAGCGTGAAAAAACCGATCAGCGCGAGCAAGCCAAAGACGATGACGTAGATGCCGCGCGGCAATTCCGCGCCATTCGCTTGCGCCAAGCCGATGATGATCGAGCCCACGCCGCCGGCGAGCACAATGTACAAATTCAAGATCGTCGCGCGAGCATCCTGCGCTTGTTCTGCCGTCGTCTGCGCGTACTCGAATTCCAATTTCAGAACTTCTTCCGCATTCAAATGTACGTCTGCCATTTTTCCCCTCACACGTATTTTTGCTTGCGCGCGCGCTTGAGCGTTTCGACGATCTGTTTCACCTCTTGCGCGCGATCCTTCGGACACACAAGGAGCGCGTCTTCGGTGTCTACGACGACCACATCCTTCAAACCGATCGTGGCGATCAAACGATGCGGGCTGTAAATCAGCGAGGACGTGGTGTCCACGCCGAGATGCGCGCCGACGACGACGTTGCGCGCGTGATCGCCCGGTAACAAATCGAGCAAGGTCGCCCACGAGCCGACGTCGCTCCAGCCCACGTCAATCGGCAACGTGACGACGCGCGCGGATTTTTCCATAATCCCCACGTCAATCGTTTCGTTTTTGATTTTACCCCACACGCGCGCCAAGGTCGTTTTTTCGCGTCGCGTGCCCAGGACTTTGCCAATCGTCTGCAATTGCTCGAACAATTTCGGTTGGTAGCGCGCGTACTCTTCCCACAACGTTGTGAGCTTCCACGCAAAAATGCCGCTGTTCCAGTAATGCTCGCCGCTGGCGACGAAACGAAGCGCGGTTGCCTCGTCCGGCTTTTCCAAAAAGTGCGCGACGCGGTACACCGGCTGCGCGCCGAGTTGTTCGACGAGTTCGCCGCGCTGAATGTAGCCATAGCCGGTCTCGGGTTGATTCGGCTGGATGCCGAGCGTGACGAGATACCCTTCGCGCGCAACGCGCGCCGCGTCGCGCAGCACGCGCCGAAAATCGGCGGGACGCGCGATGAAATGATCGGCGTGCAGCGAAAGCATCACCGCGTCCGGATCGCGTTTCTGAATGTGCAAACCGCCCAAGCCGATGCAGGGCGCGGTGCCGTGTCCTTCCGGCTCGCGAATGATATTTTGGCGCGGCACCATCGGCAACTGTGCGCGCGCCATCGCCGCAAAACTCGCGTTCGTCACGACGAAGATGTGATCGGCGGGCAGGATCGGCAAGATGCGATCCACCGTTTCCTGCAACATCGTCCGCTTGGAAATCAGCGGCAACAACTGCTTGGGGCGATTCCGGCGACTGTGGGGCCACAAGCGCGTGCCGGTACCTCCGGCGAGAATGAGCGCGTAGAGTGAGTCTGTTTTTCTTCTGGGCATTGGTGATTCCTACGTTTGATAGTTTGATCGTTGCGTCGTTTACTTGCTAACCCTGCAACGACGTAACGAAAAAACGAAGAAACGATGCAACTAGGCAACCTTGTATTCAGATTGTGTTTCGCGCGCGACGACGTAATTCATTCCGCCGACTTGGCGCACGAGTCCTTTGAGTTCCATCAGCGCGAGCGTACTCGAAACGGTGGCGGCGGGCAATTGGGTTTCGCGCGTCAGATCGTCAATGTGCAACGGTTCGGCGGTCAGATGCTTGAGCAGCGCGCTTTCGGTTTCATTTTCCGGCAGCGCGGCGCGCGCTTGTTGGTGTTGCTCGACCATCGTCAGGTTCAATTCTTCCAACAGATCGAGCGCGCGCGTGACGAGTTTGGTTTCGCCGCGCTGGATCATTCCGTTCGTCCCCTGGCTGGTGCGCTGGAAAATATTGCCGGGCACGGCGAACGTTTCGCGTCCTTGTTCCAGCGCGTACTCGATGGTGATGCGCGCGCCGGTCGCGCTGTCGCCTTCGACGATCAGCGTGCCGAGCGCGAGTCCGCTGATGATGCGATTGCGCGGCGGAAAATTTCCGGCTTCGGGTTGCGTGCCGAGTGGATAATCGCTGACCAGCGCGCCGCGCGCGGTGATTTGCTCCGCGAGTTTTTGGTGTTCCGGCGGGTAGACGATGTCCACGCCGCAACCCAGCACGGCGATCGTACGTCCGGACGCGTCGAGCGCGGCGCGATGCGCTTCCGCGTCGATCCCGCGCGCGAGTCCGCTGACAATCGTGACGCGACTGCGCGCCAAATCGGAAACGATGTGGCGCGTCGCTTCGCGTCCGTACGCGGTGGCGCGCCGCGTGCCGACGATCGCGACCGCCCAATCGTCATCCGGCAAAAGCTCGCCTTTGACGTACAGGACGAATGGCGCGTTGTCAATTTGCTTCAAGAGTTGGGGATAAGTTGGATCGTCCAGCGTCAGGACGCGCACGTTGGCGCGCGCGATCTTTTCGAGTTCGGCGTCCAACACGATTTTTTTGCGCGCGGCGAGAAGATTTTCGAGCGCGCGCTTGTCGAGTCCCGCCGCGTTGAGGTCGAACGCGTTGGCGCGCCACGCGGTTTCCAGATCGCCAAAGTGATCGAGGAGACGTTGCACTTTGACGGGACCGATTTGAGGAACGAGGTTGAAGGCAATCCAATAGCGTGGGTCAGTCACGCCGCTGTGACTCCTGTTAGTTGGGTAGTTAGGTGGTTGGGTAGTTGGATAGTTGATTAGGCGCCACCCAACTAACAAACTATCCAACTATCCAACTAATCCGTCAATCAATTCAACAAGCATTTCCCCGCGTGCGAGATCGATTTCCTTGACGACATCCGGAATCGCGGGGAGCAAAATTTCGCGCGTGCCGTCGCTGACAATATACACATCATTGGCGCGCGTGTCCAGCACCTCGGTAATTTCGCCCAGCGCCGCGCCGTCCCTCGTTTTCACGCGCAAGCCGATCAGTTGGTAGAGATAGAGGTGATCGGCGGGCAGCGCCACCGCGTCTTCGCGCGCGACGTACACGAGTTGCTCGCGCAAGGTCGCCGCGTCTTCCGGCGTGTCAATCCCGGCAAGTTTGAGCAGCGCCGCGCCGCTGTGCAGGCGCGCCGATTCGACCGCGAATGATTTCGCGTCGTCGCCAAGAAAAACCTGGCGGAGCGACGCGAAACGTTCAGGAAAATCGGTCAGGATTTCGATTTTGAGTTCGCCGCGCACGCCAAAGGGCTTGCGCACGCGCCCGATGATGAGATGGGCGGGCTTGTCCATCAAAGATGACGGATGAGGGATGAAGGATGAAGGATGAATCCCCTGAAAAATGATTTCATCCTTCATCCTTCCGCCTTCATCCTTTACACGATTTCCAGATTCACGCGCTTGCCTTCACGCGCGGCGGCGACGCGGACGAGCGTGCGAATCGCGTTGGCGATGCGCCCGCTCTTGCCGATCACGCGCCCCATTTCACCTGCCCCGACGCGCAATTCCAACGTGATCGAACTGGAAGTTTCGATGACGTTCACGGAAACCTGGCTTGGATCTTCGACCAGTTTTTTCGCGATGTATTCGACGAGACCTTGGAGGTCCATAGTGCTCCAATGAGTTGGATCGTTGGTTAGTTTGATAGTTGGCTGGTTCGCTAACTAACCAACGATCGAACTATCCAACTAACAAACTAGGAAACAGTTGGTTCGGCTGGCTTTTCCGCCGGTTTGGCTTCTTCCGCCTTGGCGGATTTGGACTTGCGCGCCGTGTGCAGTTTGACGTACTTGTCGGTGATGCCGGCGCGTTTCAAGATTGGACCCAGCGCATCGGTGGGACGCGCGCCCACGCCGAGCCAGTACTTGGTGCGCTCTTCATTTAGCACGACTGTTGGCGGTTCGGTGCGCGGATCGTAATGACCGAGCTTTTCGACGATGCGCCCATCGCGCCGGCTGTGCTCTTCGGCGACGACGACGCGGTACGACGGCTGTTTTTTTGCGCCAATGCGGGAAAGACGAATTTTGACGGACATTGAACTCCTTTTAGTGGTCAGTGGACGGTGGACAGCGGGTAGAAATTTCTGTCCACTACCCACTGTCCACTATCCACTTGAATCATAAACCCGGAATACCGGGAAACATGCCGCGCCCTCTGCCACTTTTGAATTGCTGCATCATGCGCTGCATTTGTTTGAATTGACTGACGAGTTGATTGACTTCTTGCACCGACGTGCCGCTGCCGAGCGCGATTCGTTTGCGCCGCGAGCCGTTCAACACTTCGGGACGCACGCGCTCTTCGCGCGTCATCGAATTGATGATCGCTTCGACGCGCTTCATCTGCTTGTCGGTCACATCGGCGGGTAAATCCTTGGCGACCTGGTTCAACCCTGGCACCATTCCCAGGATTTGCGAGAGCGGTCCCATTTTTTTGATCGCCTGCAATTGTTCGAGAAAATCTTCGAACGTAAATTGCGCGCGTAAAAATTTCTCCGCCGCCTTTTGCGCGGTCTCCTGATCGATCGTCTCTTGCGCTTTTTCGATGAGCGTGAGGACATCGCCCATTCCCAAAATGCGCGACGCGAGCCGATCCGGGTAGAACGATTCGAGCGCGTCCGTCTTTTCGCCGACCGCGAGATACTTGATCGGCACGCCGGTCACCGCGCGCACCGAGAGCGCCGCGCCGCCGCGCGCATCGCCGTCAACCTTGGTGAGGATTAACCCGGTCAACCCGACGCGCTGGTTGAATTCGTCCGCGACCCGCACCGCCTCTTGCCCGGTCATCGCGTCCACCACCAAGAGAATTTCTTGCGGCTTGGCTTTCGCTTTGACTTCTTCCAGTTCGCGCATCATCTCGTCGTCAATGTGCAGACGACCGGCGGTATCGAGCAAGACGACGCTGTACGCGCCATCGCTCGCGCGTTTGACCGCGTTCGCGCAGATGTTGGGCGGCGGAGCCGTATTGCCTTCTGAATGTACCGGAATATCGAGTTGCTTGCCGAGCGTTTGCAGTTGTTGAATCGCCGCCGGTCGCCGCGTATCCGCCGCGACGAGCAGCGGCTTTTGCTGGTGCTTGCGAAGTTGCAGCGCGAGTTTCGCCGCCGTCGTCGTCTTGCCCGAGCCTTGCAGACCGACGAGCATTATGACGTGCGGCGGTTCGCCGGAGAGATCGATCTTCGCCGGTTCGCCAAGCGTCTTGGTCAACTCTTCGTTGACGATCTTGACGACCATCTGCGCGGGCGAGAGCGAGCGCATCACCTCTTCGCCGACGGCGCGCTCGCGCACGCGCGCGAGAAAATCCTTGACGACTTTGAAATTAACGTCCGCCTCGAGCAATGCCAGGCGGACCTCGCGCAACGCGGCGTCCACGTCGGCTTCGGACAATTTGCCCTTGCCGCTCAGTTTTTTGAAGACCGCGTTCAGTTTCTCGCTCAGACTATCGAACACAGTGCGATATTTTAATGCAGAATGGGGATTTGGTCAAACTGTTGGAGTGTTCGCCCCGCCTCGCCAAATGCCCGCGGTATCAAAGATTTTCCTCTGGCAAGCGCGAGTTCAAACCATTGCAAATTTTTGCGCGGCTTGCGCGAATTATGAAAACAATGGTTGACTTTGCACCAAGATTGTGCTATAATCTCAATCAGGAGATTTCGCTCGATGAAGACAGGTCTCAAAGAGATCGCCCGGCGCGCCGGCGTTTCGGTAAGCACCGTCTCGCGCGCGCTCAACGGCAGCGCGCGCGTCGATCCGGAAACGCGCGCCCGCATTCGCGCGGCGATGCAGCGCGTCAATTATCGCGCGCGGACACTCCCCCCGGAATTTTCCCCACCTGCGACCCGCCTCCTCGGTTTGCTGATGCCGGAAGGAATGCAAGCGCTCGGCTTGAACACCAGCGTCTACGGAGCGGTCGCCGATGCGATTCGCGCGACGGCGGAAGCCGCGGGCTATGGCGTCACGATTGGCACGTACACGAACAGCGCCGAAATCGTCACGGTCGGCGACCGTCTCCTCGCGCAAAAAAATCTCGACGGCGCGGTTCTCTTTCGCACGCGCCTCGCCGACGAGTCGTTCGATTGGTTCCGCGAACTTGAACTTCCCTTTGTCGTGATTGGTCGCTTGTTCGAGCGCGATCCGTTTCACTGTGTCGGCGTGGACAATCGGCGCGCCGGTTATCTGGCGGCGAAACACTTGATCGATCTGGGACACAAACGCATCGCGTTCGTCAACGGACCGCGCGAAGTCGCGCCCACGGTGTTGCGGCTCGAAGGATTTCGCAACGCGTTGCGTGAAGCGCAACTCACGCCGCGCGAGGATTGGCTCCTCGAATCGAAATACGATCCGCCATTGGGCGCGCAACTGGCGCGCCAATTGGTCGCCGCGAAGGATCGCCCGACCGCCATCATCGCGGCGAATGATCGCGTGGCGTGGGCGATTATGCGCGCGTTGCAAGAGCAAGGACGCGCCGTGCCTGCCGATGTCTCAGTGATCGGCTTTGACGACGCGGAAGAATCGGCGCACTCGTCGCCGCCGCTCACGACCGTCCGGATCGAGTGGAAGCAAATGGCGGAAATCGCGACGCAGATGCTGATCGAAATCCTGCAACGCCGCAACATCAGCCGCATCTACGTCGTGCTGGAACCGAAGGTGATCGTGCGCGCGTCTACCGCGCCGCCCAAGTAATGAGGATGAAATGAAAATTACGCGTGTTGAAACGCTGTGGCCCTCCAGCATCGAACCCGCGCCGTTTTTTTTCGTGCAAGTCTACACCGACGAAGGATTTGTCGGTTTGGGACAAGCGCCGGATGCGCGGCGTACGATTCCATCGGTCGAAGAATGGGCGCGCCGATTTTTGCTCGGCAAGAATCCGCTCGACATCGAATATTTTTGGAATCGCGCGTACGAAGCCGCGCATTATCACGGTTTTGCCGGAGCCGAAATGCGCGCGATCTCCGCGCTCGACATCGCGTTGTGGGACATCGCCGGGCAAGTCGCGCGCCAGCCGATCTATCAATTGCTCGGGGGCAAAGTGCGCGATCAGATTCGCGTTTACAACACCTGCTCGAATTATCGCGATTTGAATGATCGCATCCTCGTCCGTCAAAAGCCGCTGCAACTCGTCGAAGAACTTGTCGCGAATGGCATCACCGCGTTCAAATATTCCCCGTTCGATCACATCGCCGATCCAACACTCGGCAATTATGGTTCGATTGACGACATCGCGAAAGCGTGCGAGCCGATTCGCCAAGTGTACGAAAAATACGGCACGTCCATCGAAGTCGGGATCGAAGGGCACTGCAAATGGAATCTGCCAATGGCGACGCGCGTCGCGCAATATCTCGAACGTTTTAACATTATGTGGCTGGAAGATTTGATGCAACCCGACAATCCCGATCAACTCGCGCGCTTGCGCGAGCGCACGCGCTTGCCGCTCGCCGGGAGCGAACGATTTTTTACGCGTTGGCAAATGTTGCCGTTGATACGCGATGGCGGCACCGACATTGTCATCGCCGATGTGACCTGGTGCGGCGGAATCTCTGAATTGAAAAAACTCGCGGTGCTGGCGGAAACGTTCAAACTGCCGATTGCGCCGCACGATCACACTGGACCGGTTGGCATGTACGCGACTGCGCACGTGATGGCAAATGTGCCGAATGGTTTGGTCATGGAGACGACACGCGTGTTTTACAACGGCTATTATTCCGAACTCGTCGAGCCGACAATTACGATTCGCAACGGACATTTGTTTTTGCCGGAAGGACCCGGTTTGGGAACGAAACTGCGTCCGCAAGTGCGCGAGCGCGCGGATATTGTCATTCAAGGTTTCGAATAAATACAGACCGATGACGGACGACCGACGACCGACATTTTTCCGGTCGCCCGTCGTCGGTCATCGGTCACTTTGGAGCGCACAATGGATTTCAAACCACACGGCATCATGCCTGCGATGGTCACGCCGTTGACCGATGATGAAAAAATCGACGAGCCCGCACTGCGCCGACTCGTCAACCATTTGATTGCCGGCGGCATTCACGGACTCTTTGCGGTTGGCACGCAAGGCGAAGCGTACGCGCTGACGTTCGAGGAAAAACAACGCGTCACCGAAATCGTCGTCGAAGAAACGCGGCGGCGCGTGCCGGTTTACATCGGCACCGGCGCGATCACGACGCGCGAAACGATTGCGCTGACGCAAATGGCGGAGCGCATCGGCGCGGACGCGGTGAGTGTGCTGACGCCGTACTTTATCGCGCCAAACGCCGAAGAAGTGTACGCGCATTACGCCGCGATCGCGCGCGCGACGCGCTTGCCGGTTTTGTTGTACACGAACCCCGCGCGCACCGGCGTCCATCTTTCGCCGGACGTTGCCGCGCGTCTCGCGCAAATCGAAAACATCGTCGGCGTCAAAGACAGCAGCGGCGATCTGACGCTGACGACCGAATTCATTCGCCGCGCGGCAAGCGCGAAATTTCACGTGCTTGCCGGACGCGATACGTTGATCTTTGCGACGCTCGTCTCCGGCGGCTCCGGATCGATTGCCGCGACCGCGAACGTCGTGCCGCAACTCGTCGCGGAAATTTACACCGCGTTCGTTGCAGGCGATCTGGCGCGCGCGCGCCAAGCGCAGGCGCGTCTCGCGCCGCTCCGGATCGCATTCGACCTGGGAACATTTCCGGTGGTCATCA
>VGOB01000004.1 GCA_016865935.1 Chloroflexota bacterium
TTGCATATCATTCAGGTTCAAGTCTTCCAACATGGCTCAAGTATAAGCGGATGTGAGCAACTTGTCTATCCCAATTAAGTAGGATTGACTATTGCGAAAAGATTACCCCAAGTTATTGAGAAGATACATTTTCGAGGACAAATGACTCACACATCAAGGAAGATCGGGTCAGTCCAGCGCGCGATTGACATCCTCAATCTGTTCGATGCCCAAGCCCCCGAACTTGGCACGACGGAAATCGCGCGCGCGCTTGGTTTGCACAAAAGTACCGCCGCGAGTCTTGTCTCCACGCTCGCGGCGAATGGCTTTCTCAATCAAAACTCCAACACGCGCAAGTATCGGCTGGGACTCCGGCTCATCGAGCGCGCGTTCGCGATGCTCGATCAATTCGAGATTCGGCAAGTCGCGTATCCCGCGCTCCAGGAATTGCGCGACCAGTGGAACGAAACGGTGAACCTCGCGATTCTCGATGGGTCTGACGTGGTGTACATCGAGCGGATGCTGGGCACCAAGGCGTTGGGAATGCGTTCCGAAGTCGGTCGCCGCGCGCTCGCGCACAGCACCGCGCTCGGCAAAGCGATCCTCTCTTGCTATCCCCTTGCCGATGTGAAAGCATTTGTCGCCGCGCACGGTTTGCGCGCGGTCACTCCCAAAACGATCACCGATCCCGAAAAATTTTACGCGGAACTCGACAAGGTGCGCGAGCAAGGATACGCGATCGACGACGAAGAAAACGAAATCGGCGGACGTTGTATCGCCGTACCGATTTTCGATCACGCGGGCAACGCCATCGCCGCGCTCAGCGTTTCTGCCCCCACCGCGCGCCTGCCGATGGCGGAGGTGCCGCAAGTGGGCGCGCAAGTCCGCGAAACCGCCAAGATCATCTCGCGCAGTTTAGGATATTTGCCGCGTTCGTTTTGAAAACTCACTGACCGACGACGGACGACCGCCGACGGCTGGATCGTCTGCGGTCGGCGGTCTACGGTCAATGAGTTAAAGGAGGTCGCACCAAGAAAAACAAACTCTACCGATCGTTCAACTCGCCAAATTTTTCTGATACGAGGAGGAATTGAAATGTCACTAAAGAAAATGACGCGACGTGATTTTCTCAAACTCGCAGGAGTCACGTCCGTAGGCGCAGTCGTCGCCGCGTGCGCGCCCGAACCGACCAAAGTGCCCGCGCCCAAACCGACCGATGCGCCAAAACCGACGGCGGTGCCACCCACCGCCGCGCCGAAACCGACTGACCTGCCCAAGCCGACGACCGCGCCCACCGCCGCGCCGAAACTTGGCGCGACGCTGATCGGCAAACTGGAAGGTCCGACGATCGTTCGCGAGACCGCGCAATTCCCCAAGACGTTCAAAGAAGCGCCGATGCTCGCGGATCTCGTCAAAGCGGGTAAATTGCCCGAAGTCGCCAAACGCCTGCCAGATCCGAGCGACTTGATGGTGATCAAACCATTGAAAGAGATCGGCAAGTACGGCGGAACGTGGCGGCGCGCCTTCACCGGTCCCGCCGATCACGAAAACGGCAATCGCATCAACTCCGCCGACAAGGTCTTGCACTTTGACTACACCGGCAACAAAATCGTCCCCGCGCTCGCCAAGGATTGGAAGGTGAGCGACGACGGCAAGACGATCACGATCTATCTGCGTAAAGGCGCGAAGTGGTCGGATGGCTCGCCGTTCACCGCGAACGATTTCCTGTTCTGGTACGAAGATGTCTATCTCAACAAAGCGCTCGTGCCGACGCCGTTCTTTGAATTCCAGATCAACGGCAAAAACGGCGTGATGAAAAAGATTGACGATTTCACCGTCGCCTTTGAGTTTCCGGAACCGTATCCGTACTTTGTGTACATCCTCGCCGGCAGCACCTCGATGGGCGCGGGCTTTGCGACGCGCGGCGCGTTCCAGACGAACGGCGGCGCGTACTGCCCGTCGCACTATCTCAAGCAGTTCCTGCCCAAGTACTCCTCCGAAGACGCGGCGAACGCCAAAGCCAAAGCCGCCGGGTTCGACAACTGGGTCTCGTACTTCAAGAACCGCTACTCCTGGGCGCTCAATCCCGACTGCCCGACGATGACGCCGTGGAAAACCGTCTCGCCGATCAATACGCCGACCTGGGGGATGGAACGCAACCCGTACTTTTGGCAGGTGGACACCGAAGGCAATCAACTGCCGTACATTGACAAACTCACGATGACGCTCGCCGAGAATACCGAAGTCGCGAACCTGCGCGCGATCGCGGGCGAGTACGATTGCCAGGAACGGCATATGGGTCTGGCGAAGTTGCCCGTCTTCTTGGAAAATCAGCAGAAAGGCAACTACACCGTGCGCCTCGATCCGGCGTTCAACGGCTCCGATGTCGCGCTGCATATGGGCAACGCGTACACCGGCGATCCGGAAATCGCCGCGTTGATCAGGAACAAGGATTTCCGCCACGCGCTTTCGATGGGCATTGATCGCGATCAACTGAACGAAGCGTTCTGGCTCGGCGTCGGTGTCGGCGGTTCGACCGCGCCCTCGCCTGACACGATCTACAGCCCGGGTCCCGAATGGAACAAGAAATGGTGCACGCTCGATCTCAAGCAGTCGAACGACATTCTGGACAAACTGGGCTATGACAAGAAAGACGGCGAGGGCTATCGCCTCCGCAAAGATGGCAAGGGTCGCCTGCGCCTCGAAATGATCACCGTCGGCGGCGCGTTCGTGCCGTACACCCAGATCGGCGAAATGATCAAGCAACAGTGGAAGAAGATCGGCGTGGACGTGGACGTGAAAGAGACGGAGCGCAATCTCGCGTTCGGCAAGACCGCGAACAGCGAGCACCAGATCATCACCTGGGCGAACGACGGCTCGGAGATGCTCTTCCTCTTCGCGCGTCACGCGTTGCCGGTGGACACGGCGGAGTGCCATATGGGTATGGCGTTCGCCAAGTGGTATTCCACGATGGGCGCGCAAGGCACCAAGCCGGACGATCCGGAAATGATTCGCGCGTTCGATCTCTTCCGTGCCGCGTTCGGCAAGAAAGAAGCCGATCAGATCGCGGCGGCAAAGGAAATCTGGAAGATCATCGTCGAACAACAATGGAGCATCGGTACGGTCGGTCAATCGCCGGCGTTTATGGGCGTTCGCATCGTCAAGAACAATATGGGCAACGTCCCCGAACGTCAGGTGAACGCGCAACACGCGCGCACGCCGTACACTTCCGGTCCGCAGACGTTCTACTTCAAGTCGTAGTGTAACCCCCATCCCCTACCCTTCCCCCGTCGGCAAAACCTGCCGACAAGGGAAGGGAGCGGTTCCCTCCCCTGTTTTTTGTTTTTGAAAACGGGGGAGGGTTAGGGTGGGGGTAAAAGGCAATGTGTATGATCGCATACATCGTTCGGCGTGTTCTGTTGGCGATTCTCACAATTTGGGCAATCACCGTTCTCTCGTTCCTCATCATCCAACTGCCGCCCGGCGATTTCGTCACCGCGTACATCGCGACGATGTCCGCCGGTGGCGCGGGCATCACGGAGGGCGAAGCGCAGGCATTGCGCGAGCAATACGGACTCGATCAGCCGTTTCACATTCAGTACTTGAAATGGATGGGCTTGATCGCGCAAGGCAACTTTGGAATGGCGATCGAATGGGGGCGCCCGGTGCTGGATGTGATCGGCGACCGGATGGTGCTGACGATTGTCATTTCGCTCGCCGCGATTGTTTTCACGTGGGCGCTCGCATTGCCGATTGGAATCTATTCGGCGGTCAAACGCTATTCCTTCCTCGATTATTTTTTCACCTTTCTGGGATTCATCGGCTTGGCGATTCCCGGCTTTATGCTCGCGCTGATCGTGATGTACATCGGCTTTGCGTATTTTGGCGCGAGTGTCGGCGGGTTGTTCTCGGCAGAGTACGCCGACGCGCCGTGGAGTTTGGAGCGCGTCTGGGATCTGATCACCCATTTGCCCGTCCCCGCCATCGTCCTGGGCGTCGCCGGCACCGCGCAGATGATCCGGATTATGCGCTCGAACCTGCTCGACGAGTTGCGCAAGCCGTACGTGATGACCGCGCGCGCGCGCGGCTTGTCCGAAACGCGCGTGATTATGAAATACCCGGTGCGCGTCGCGCTCAATCCCTTTGTGAGCACGATCGGTTATTTGCTGCCCTACGTCGTCTCCGGCAGTATCATCGTTTCGCTCGTGCTCAGTCTGCCGACGGTCGGCCCGTTGCTGCTCAAGTCGCTGATCGCGCAAGATATGTTTCTCGCCGGGACGATCGTGTTACTGCTCGGCGTACTGACCGTGATCGGCACGCTCATTTCCGATTTGCTGCTGATGTGGATCGATCCGCGCATTCGTTTGGGGAGACAATGATGACTGAGCCGAGGTTGCCGCAAGAACACGCGACGACGACTGCCGCTGAAGAAAAAGTCGCGCTCGCGACGCAGTGGCAATTGATGTGGTGGCGCTTTCGCAAGCATCACTTGGCGATGCTGGGCGCGCTTGTCCTGATCGTTTTCTATCTCATCGTGATCGGCGTGGATTTTTTGGCGTACGTGGACCCCAACGAATCGGACGCGCAACGCTCGCTCGTCGCGCCACAACCGATTCATTGGTTCGACGATGGCAAGTTCGCGCCGTACGTGCATCCGCTCAAAGGGCGCCGCGATCCGGTCACCTTCAAGCGTGTCTACGCACCCGATCTCGAAACCAAAGTGCCGATTCAATTTTTCGGTCCTGGGTTCGAGTACAAGTTTCTGGGAATTTTCAAAACCGACGTGCATCTGCTCGCGGTCAAAGATGCCAAGCCGGAAGAATCGCTCTTTTTGCTCGGCACCGATTTGCAAGGACGCGATCTCTGGTCGCGCTTGATCTACGGCACGCAAACCTCGTTGACGATTGGCTTGGTCAGCGTCGCGCTGTCCCTCTTGCTTGGCGTCACACTCGGCGGAATGTCCGGTTATTTCGGTGGAATGTGGGACACGGTGATCCAGCGCATCATCGAAATTTTGCGCTCGATTCCGACGATCCCGTTGTGGATGGGCTTGACCGCCGCGCTGCCGAACGATTGGAGTGTCACGCAAGTTTACTTTGCGATCACGATCATCATCTCGCTGATCGGCTGGACGGAACTGGCGCGCGTCGTGCGCGGGCGTTTCCTGTCACTGCGCCAAGATGATTTCGTGATGGCGGCAGAACTGCTCGGGTGTAGCAAGACGCGCATCATCTTCCGGCATATGGTCCCGTCGTTCATCAGCCACATCATCGCGGCGACGACGCTCGCGATCCCGGCAATGATCATCAGCGAAACGTCGCTCAGTTTCCTGGGTCTCGGTTTGCGCCCGCCCGCGATCAGTTGGGGCGTGCTGCTGCAAGACGCGCAAAATATTCAGGCGCTCGCGATTTCGCCGTGGATGTTGATCCCGGTGCTTCCCGTGATCGTCGCGGTCCTCGCGTTCAACTTTATGGGCGATGGGTTGAGAGATGCGGCGGATCCGTACGGATAGTAAAGGATGAGGGATGAAGGATGAACACGCGATCGGAAAGTGAGGAATTGAATTTCGAGGAGGAGAGATGGGCGACAAAGAAAGACAGGAACTGAGGACGCGCACCAAGAGCTTCGCTCTTCGGATCATTCGTCTGTATGTCAGTCTACCCAAGACGACTCAGGCGCAGATTCTTGGAAAACAGGTATTGCGTTCTGGCACCTCGGTCGGCGCGCATTATCGAGAAGCGTGCCGAGCAAAATCTGACGCCGACTTTATCAACAAAATGGAGGGCGGACTGCAAGAACTTGATGAAACCGCGTATTGGCTCGAATTGTTGGTGGAATCAAAGATCGTTCGGGAAGAAAAACTTGCGCCCTTGATGAAAGAGACCGACGAGTTGATCGCCATCTTCGTCACCATTGTGACTAACCTGAAACGAAAGGCATTATGAGTTCATCCTTCATCCCTCATCCTTCATCCTTTCTTCTCTCCGTTCGTAATCTCAAAACCTATTTCTTCCAAGACGAAGGTACCGTCAAAGCGGTGGACGGCGCGACGTTCGACGTGTACCCTGGCAAAACGCTTGGCATCGTCGGCGAAAGCGGCTGCGGCAAAAGCGTGACCGCGCAATCGATCTTGCGGATCGTGGACGCGCCCGGCAAAATCGTCGAAGGCGAAATCGTACTGACGCGCGCCGATGGTAGTCAAGTCGAGCTGACGCGTTTGCACCCCGACGGCGAGGAAATTCGCGCGATTCGCGGCGCGGACATCGGCTTGGTGTTTCAAGAGCCGATGACGTCGTTCAGTCCGGTGCATACCGTCGGCAACCAAATTATCGAAGCGATTCGGTTGCATACCGGCGCGAGCGAAAAAGAGGCGCGCCAGCGCGGCATCGAAGCGTTGCACAGTGTCGGCATTCCCAAACCGGAGCGACGGATTGACGAGTACGCGTTCGAGTTGAGCGGCGGCTTGCGCCAGCGCGCGATGATCGCGGTCGCGCTCTCGTGCAATCCGCGCCTCCTCATCGCCGACGAGCCGACGACCGCGCTCGACGTGACGACGCAGGCGCAGATTCTCGATCTGCTGCGCGATCTGCAACAACAACGCGGGATGGCGATTATGCTCATCACACACAACCTCGGCGTCATCGCGGAAATGGCGGACGAGGTCGTCGTGATGTACCTGGGTCGCGTCGTCGAAGAGGGATCGGTGGACGATATTTTTCACGCGCCGAAACATCCGTACACCAAAGCGCTGCTCAGTTCGATTCCGAGCATCGAATCCACGCCGCGCATCAAACTGCCGACGATCACCGGCTCGATTCCGCATCCGTACAATCGTCCCTCCGGCTGTCCGTTCTACCCGCGCTGCGAAAGTTACATCCAAGGCACGTGCGACGCGCAAGAGCCGGCGTTGATCGCAGTGAACGAGCGGCAGAAGGTGAGTTGCTTTTTGTACAAATAGAGATTGGCGATTGGCAATCTCTAATCTCCAATCTCGGTAGTGTGCGAGAAACATGCAAGTCACGTTGAACGAAATCGAGCAATTGAATAGTCGGCTGGAAAAACATTTTGCGACCAAGTCTCTCGTTCAACTTTCGCTCACTCGGTCGTTGGTGAGTTTTCAAGCCAACAAGACGCGACCGGTGTATCGTTGGTACAAATACAAGGAGGCGTTTTCCGCCGCGCTCGTCGAATTCCTGTTTCAAAAGTACGAGGTGACGCGTGGTAAGATTCTTGATCCGTTTGCCGGAAGCGGCACCGCTTTGTTCGCCGCGAGCGCGCTGGGAATTGATGCCGATGGGATCGAGTTGCTGCTGATTGGACAGCAGATTATCGCGACGAAAAAATTATTGGACGAAGGATTGACCGCGCAGGATTTGGCGACGTTGCGTCGGTGGGCAACCGAGCCGGTTTGGCGAAACGGCGCGGGCGCGGTTTCGCTGCCCGAATTACGAATTACCAAAAGCGCTTATCCGGAAGCAACGCGCCAAGCCATCGAAAAATTTCTTGGCGCGTGCCAAAAAGAAAACAACCGCATCCAGGTCGTTTTGCGTTTTGCGTTGCTTTGCGTCTTGGAAACGATCAGTTACACGCGCAAAGATGGTCAGTATCTGCGTTGGGATTATCGTTCGGGGCGGCGGCAAGGCAAGAAACGATTCGACAAAGGCGAGATTCAAAATTTCGAGCGAGCCATTGCGGAAAAACTTGACGAGATTCTTGAGGATTTACAACCGACTACAACGCAAGCAAGTTTTTTGCCGACGGCAACGGCGTAAGGGAAAATCAATCTGCACGCCGGATCGTGCTTGGAAATCTTGCCAACGCTGAGCGATGACGCGTACGACGCGATTATGACTTCGCCGCCGTATTGCAATCGTTACGATTACACGCGCACGTATGCTCTGGAATTGGCGCTGCTTGGCGCGGATGAAAAGCAGTTGTCCGGTTTGCGCCAGACGATGCTCAGTTGCACAGTTGAGAACCGCTCCAAAGATTTGCTCCAAATCAATCCGCGCTGGTCAACGGCTATCGCGGCAGCAGATCATCAGCCGCTCTTGCAGGCGATTCTGCAATATCTGGATAACCAAAAAGCGCAAGGGCTTTTGAACAACAACGGAATTCCGCGAATGGTGCGCGGGTACTTTTACGAGATGGCTTGCGTGATTGCGGAGTGTGCGCGCATGCTGAAACCCAACGCGCCCTTGTTCATGGTCAACGACAACGTGCGATACGCCGGCGCCAGCATTTCGGTAGATTTGATTCTTTCTGCCATCGCGGAAAAACTGGACTTGCGCGTCGAGCAAATTTTGATCTTGCCGAACGGCAAAGGCAACAGCAGCCAACAAATGGGCGAACACGGACGCGAAGAATTACGCAAGTGTATTTGCGTCTGGGAAAAATGCTGATGCTGGCGCAAGTGATGGGCGCGCGGTGCGTCCCAACTGCACAGATTGAACAATAGGAGGAGCTATGACTTCCTTGTATCTCAGGCGACAAACGCCAGAGCAACGGACAGAGTTGATTCGTAATTTGCATCAATCTCAGAACAACGTTTGCTTTATCTGTGAAGAACCAATTGACTTGGCAATTCACAAGGATGCTCTTGATATCGATCATATCATCCCTATCTCTGTGTCGGGTAAGGATGATCCATCGAATTTTGCTCTGACTCATGCAAGCTGTAATCGCGCCAAACAGGCGTCGAACCTTGAAGTTGCAAGAACTTTGTGTCGGCTCGATAAGATCCGGAGTAGTCTGGCAAGCGAGAATCGTGGCCCAAACCTGGCAGACATTCTTGCTATTCACGGCGGCGCAAAGCACAACCTCAATTTTTCAAGACAGGGTGACAGGATTCGGTTTGCCTGCCCCGAACTTGGATCTAATCAAATAACCGACCTCCCAATCTATACCGATGAATTGAGTGGTTTTGGGTATTTCTTCACCAAATTGCCAATAGCATATCTTCATCATGACGACAAGATTAACCCGCGTGCCATCGGGCAGAACATTTCCAAATTGATTCAGGAGTTTTATCTCAAGAGACCTCAGTTGCATCCGTCTCTTGGCTGGATTCATACAGCAGATGGGGAGCCCTCAACGGTACGGATTTTTGATGGACAGCACAAAGCGGCAGCACAAATCTTACTGGGAGTTAGGAGTCTCCCTGTCCGTGTGTTCATCAATCCGGACATTGATATATTGCTGAAGACAAACTTCAACGCAGGTACGAGTCTCCGCCAAGTTGCCTTTGATAAATCTGTTCAGCGGCATCTGGGCAACACAGTTTACGTCCAGCGAGTTGAGCGATACCAAGCCGAGCACAATCTAGCTGAAGACCACTTTGGTTTTTCAGAAAGTGATTTGGTTAAGTATTTCAGGGGGGAATCGCGGGAAGTAAAAAAATATATTCTCGACGCAGTCAGGGATACGATTACCTACCATCCGGATAACAAACTCAAAGAATATGTGGACTTGGGTGGGAGAAATACAGAACGTCCTCTCTCGTACAGTACGATTGAGAAGACGTTCTACTCCTTCTTCATTTATCAAGACGTTCTTGACACGCCTCTGGATTTTCGCTTGGACGAGGAGGAGAACCCGAGAGAGCATGAAAAAGAACAAATTCTGCAACTGATGAACATTATTGCCGAAGAAATCTTCGTTGGCAGATTTGATCCTGATATAGGAACACTCAGAATTGAGAATCGCATCCAAAAGGGTGAGGTCTTGCCACTCGAGCATATTCGAGCATTTCGGATGAGCAAGGAGGAAGTGGTTTATAATTGGCTCAAATATGTTGAACAAATAATCAAGAACTACTTCATCATGCAAGGCAGGCCCATTCAAGAGGAAAAACTATTCCATTACAAATTTCCCCAACCACTGTGGGATAGAATACGAGTCTTCATACGAAATTTGTCCAATCTACCCATTTGGGTTAATAACGAGCTTTCCCAAACGGTGTTTGGCGGCAAGCAGAATTACGCGTTCTGGCAAGCTATTTTTGAGACCGGGAAATCTCCGCAAGGCGTAAGAGTCCTAGCCGAGCCGTTGGATTTGATGAAGATGATTCAAGAGTGAAACTTCACCCAAGGTAACATACCGTGAACCAATCCGACAACCAAATCCTTCTCGACGTCAAAAACCTCCGCAAATTTTTTCCGATTCGCCGCGGCGTTCTGCAAAAAGTCGTCGCGCAAGTGCGCGCGGTGGACGATGTGACGTTCTACATCAACCAGGGCGAAACGCTGTCGCTCGTCGGCGAGTCCGGCTGTGGCAAGACGACGACCGCGCGCTGCATCTTGCGCGCGTACGATCCGACCGCCGGGCAAGTTTTCTTCCGCGCGGAAGACGGCAATGTGATGGATGTCGCCGGACTGACGGGGAACCAACTGCAACCGTTGCGCCGGCAGATGCAGATGATTTTCCAAGACCCGTTCTCGTCACTCAACCCGCGGATGACCTTGCTCGACATCGTCGGCGAGCCGCTGCTTGTTCACGGCGAGAAAGACGCGCACAAGCGCACCGAACGCGTCGCGGAAATGTTGCGGCTTGTCGGCTTGCGTCCGGAATATATGCGCCGCTACCCGCACGCGTTCAGCGGCGGACAACGCCAACGCATCGGCATCGCGCGCGCGCTCGCGCTCAACCCGCGCCTCGTCGTCGCCGACGAGCCGGTCTCCGCGCTCGACGTATCGGTGCAGGCGCAGATTCTCAACTTGATGCTCGAACTGCAAGAGAAACTGGGTCTCACCTACCTTTTCGTCGCGCATGATCTCAGCGTCGTCAAGCACATCAGCGAACGCGTCGCGGTGATGTACGTCGGGCGCATCGTCGAGATGGCGCCGACAAAAGAACTGTTCTACCAACCGCGCCATCCGTACACCGAAGCGTTGATGTCGGCAGTCCCGAAACCGGATCCGCGCCTCCGCTCCGAGCGCATCGTCCTGCAAGGCGAAGTCGCCGATCCGGCGAATCCGCCGCCGGGGTGCTATTTCAATCCGCGCTGTCAGTATGCAACGGACATTTGTCGCGAGAAAACGCCGGTGCAAGAAGAAATTACGCCGCGCCATTTCGTCAGTTGTCATCGCGCCAAAGAAATTACGTTGCGCGGGGTGGTTCGGAAATAAACGTGTGGGTGTAGGGTGGAATCATTCTCGAAGGCAATATTTTGGACGCGTCTCGATTCATTGATTCAATCCGCCCGGGTGGTCGTGGATCGCCCCAAAGGTTCGTCGCATCCACGATATCCGACGATGGTTTATCCTTTGGACTATGGATACCTGGCGGGAACATCGGCAGGCGATGGGGATGGAATTGATGTATGGCGCGGTTCCTTGGCGGAATCACAGTTGGATGCAATTGTCTGCACGGTTGATCTGGTCAAGCGCGACGTAGAGATTAAATTACTGCTGGGTTGTACTGCCGAGGAACAGTCTGTCATTTGCGATTTTCATAACGACAGCGAATCTATGGCGGCGATCCTAGTCCAGCGCCGAGATTGAAATCTGTCAGGGAAGCGATTTCAAAAACATGACGTTTCTCGCGCTCGACCTGGGCACGTCGTTCATCAAAGGCGCGGTGCTGGACGCGGACGCGCTGACGATTCAACACATTCAGCGCGTTCCATTTCCCGATCCGATTCCAAATCAGCCCGCACTCTTTTGCGAAATTGATCCTTACCAAATCATCGCGGCGACGCGCGATGTGATCGCGCGCCTTGCGCCGCACGCGCCCGATTGCGAAGGCATCGTGATGTGCGGACAGATGCAAGGTCTCGTGCTGACCGATGATCGCGCGACGCCGCGCTCGAATTATATTTCGTGGCGCGATCAGCGCGCACTGATGCCGTATCCTTCCGGCACAGGCACGTACTTTGATGCGATGATGTCGCGCGTCAGCGCGGAGGAACGCCGCGCGACCGGGAGCGAGTGGCGGCCCAGTTTGCCGATCAGCGCGCTGTTCTGGCTCGCGGAACGTGGCGAACTGCCGCGCGACGCGATTCCATCGTCGCTCACCGATTGCGTGATCGCGCATTTATGCGCGACGACGCCGACGATTCATCCGACGAACGCGTCGGTGCATGGCGTGCTCGATCTCGCGCGCGGCGATTGGCAGCGCGACGTGATCGCGCGGTTGGGGCTTGCGTCGTTGCGATTTCCGGAGGTACAGCGCACGGGCGCGCTTGTCGGCTCGCTCACGCTTGACGGCAAACGCGTACCGTGCTATTCGCCGGTCGGCGATCAGCAGTGCGCGTTGACCGGCGCGTGCCTGCGCGAACGCGAACTCTCGATCAACATTTCGACCGGGTCGCAGGTGGCGTTGCTCGTCCCGCGGTTGCAATTCGGCGATTATCAGACGCGCCCGTTTTTCGATGGCAATTATTTGAACATCATCACGCATATTCCCGCCGGGCGCGCGCTTGCCGCGCTGGCCAAACTGCTCACCGAAATTCCACGCGCGCGCGGAATTGAACTGGACGCGTGGGAGTATATCGCGCGGGAGGTGGCGCAAGTTCGCGCGACCGATTTGCGCGTCAATCTGGCATTCTTTGCGAGCGCGGTCGGGGATCGCGGCGCGATTGAAAATATCCATGAAGACAACTTGACTGTCGGCAATCTGTTTCGCGCCGCGTTCGAAAATATGGCGGAGAATTATTTCGCCTGCGCGCAGGGACTTGCGCCGGAGCGCGCGTGGGAGCGCATCGTTTTCTCCGGTGGACTCGCGCAAAAAATTGATTTGCTGCGCGAAATCATCGCAGAGAAATTCGACGCGCCGTACCGCGTTTGTCCGGCGAGTGAGGACACGCTGTTCGGATTGTTGTTGCTCGCGCGCGTTTACAGCGGACGCGCGGCGACAGTCGCGCAGGCGATTGAGGAATCAGATGGATCCGCAAATAACGCGAATCGTCGCGAACCGTTTTGATTCATTCGCGCGATTCGCGTTATTCGCGGATAAAAATTATTCAGGCAATACACCAGCGGCTTGCAGCTCGCGCTGAATTGCCGCGATCGCGTTTTCGTCGAGCGGATCGAATGGCGCACCGGTCGTTGCGCCGCAAATTCCGAGTTGACTCACTGCCATTTTGAGACAGGGCAGCCACTGTCCGTGCGTGTGGATTTTCCAGAGCATCATCAAACGTTCTTGCAACGCCCACGCGCGCGTCCAATCGCTATTGCGCGCCGCCGCGTAGAGATCGCAGCATAGTTTGGGCGCGACATTCGCGAGACCCAGGACGGCGCCGTCCGCGCCGCGCGCGAGACTCAGCGCGGCGACGCCTTCCGCGCCTTGATAGACGCCAAAATCGGCGCGCGTTTTTTTGATCGCGAGCAGGCGTTGAAAGCGGGTCATATCGCCCCAACTGTCTTTGACCGCGATGATTTCGGGAACGCGCGCGAGTTGCGCGACCGTGTCCGGCTCGATGATCGTCTTTGCCATTTGCGGAATGTTGTAGACCATCGTCGGCACACGTTGCGAGCGCGCGACGGCGGACGCGTACGCGGCGATTTCGGCTTGCGTCTGCGAAAAATAAAACGGCGCGGTGATGACGATGGCATCGCCGCCACGTTGCGCGAGTCGCCGCGCGAGATCAATCGTCTGGCGTGTGCCGACGCCGAACGCGCCGACGAGCACCGGCACGCGTCCTTTCGCTTGCGCGCTGACCGCGCTGACCACGCGCTCTTTGATCGAATCGGGCAGCGCGGGACCTTCGCCGGAAGAACCGAGAATAAAAATACCGGAGACGCCACCCGCGATGACGTGCTCGATCAGTTTTTCCAATCCGGGTTCGTCAAGCGATTCGTCCGGCGTGAGCGGCGTAATCAGCGGAACGATAATTCCATCGAGTTTCATAGAAGCTCCTGTGAAGATGCGACGGACGACCGACGACCGATGACCGTCGCGAGAAATTGCGAGTGCAAGTATATCGTCTTTTGTGATTTCGCCAAATCGAGCAAGAGAGTTTTTCCAAAGTCGCGTTGTGTCATTGCGAGGAGCGTTTTTTTTTGCGACGAAGCAATCCCCGACTCGCGGGTTGGAGATTGCTTCGCTCCGCTCGCAATGACAAAATGAGGCACGCGTGACAGCACCAACGATTCATGAATTGTTCGACTTGACCGGACGCGTCGCACTCGTCACCGGCGGCGCGCGCAATCTGGGTTTCGATATCGCGACCGCGCTCGCGGAAGCCGGTGCCGATGTCGCGATCACGAGCCGCCAGATCGAAGACGCGCGCGTGACGGCGCGCCGGATCACGGCGGATACCGCGCGCAAGGTCGTCGGCTTGGCGTGCGATGTGCGCTTCGAGGACCAAGTCGCGCAAATGGTTGACGCAGTGCTCGCCGAGTTTGGCAAGATTGATATTTTGGTCAACAACGCGGGGAACGTCGTGAGCACACCGGAGAACAAACCGCTGGAACAGCGTCCAATCGAAGAATGGGAATTCACAGTAGACGTGAATATGAAAGGCGTGTTCCTGTGCTCCAAGCACGTCGTCGCCAAAGCGATGAAACCCGCGCGACGCGGCGCGATCATCAACCTGGGATCGGTCGCGGGAATGGTCGGCAAGGATCATCGCGTTTACGCCGGCACGCCGATGGGCGGCGTGACGATTGATTACGCGGCGTCGAAAGGCGGCGTGATCGCGATGACGCGCGAGATGGCGTGCGCGCTCGCGCAATACAACATTCGCGTCAATTGCATCAGCCCCGGCGGATTCTGGCGCGGGCACAGCGAAACATTCACGCGGCAGTACAGCGCGCTCGTGCCGATGGGACGAATGGGGCAAGACGGGAAAGAGATCAAAGGCGCGGCAGTCTTTCTCGCATCTGAAGCAGCGTCGTACATCACCGGGATCAATTTGCCGGTGGATGGAGGAATGACCGCGTGGTAAACATTCGAGACCTTCCAGGTTTTGAAAACTTGGAAGGTCTGAGCGTACTCATCGTCGGCTGCGGTAGCATCGGCAAGCGGCACGCGCGCGTGCTGACGCGCCTGGGTGTCGCGGATCTGCGCGCATGCGATCCGTTGCCCGCGCAACGGGACGCGATGCAAGCGCAAACTCCGGCGGTCAAGTTGCACGATTCGTTCGATGCCGCGCTGCGCGACGCGCCGGACGCGGTGTGGCTTTGCACGCCGCCGGAAATGCACGTGCCGATGGCGATGCAGGCAATCCGATCTGGCGCGCACGTCTTTGCCGAAAAACCGTTATCGGACACGCTTGATGGAATTGACGAACTCAGCGCGCTTGCCAACGCGCAAAGCAAAAAGGTGATGGTCGGCTTATGCTTTCGCTATCACGATGGTTTGCGCCGCGCGAAAAAATATCTCGATGCCGGACAGATCGGACGATTGGTGTCGGTGCGCGCGTCGATGGGCGAGCACTTGCCGGACGTGCGCCCCGATTATCGCAATCTGTTTTCCGCGCAAAGCGGCGGCGCATTCGATCTGATGCACGACATTGACTTGGCAATTTGGTACGCCGGGCAATCGGTGCGCGCGCTCCACGCGTTCAGCGGATCATACAGCGACATCGGAATCGCTGCGCCGGACGTCGCTGAAATTTTGATTGATTTTTCGGATCGTTGCGTCGCGAGCGTGCATCTCGATTTCTTCCAGCGCCCACGCCGCCGGCAGATCGAGTTGATCGGGACTGCTGGTGTCATCATCGTCGAGTTCGCGCGGTGGGATCGTTGCACGGTGTCCACGTACCGAGGCGCGTGGCAGATCGAAGAAATGACAACGGATCGCGACGATATGTTCACCGCGGAAGATCGCGAATTTCTGCACGCCGTCGCCGAAAACCAGCCAATTACATGCACGATCGCCGAGGCGCGCAAATCGCTGGAGGTGGTTGTGGCGGCACAAGGTGAGAAGCAATGAAACTCAATCCGACAAAACAAAAATTGCTACGCGGCGAAACCGCGTTCGGATATTCCGCCAAACTCGGATCGCCGGTCGCGGCAGAGTTGCTGAGTCACTGCGGCGTTGATTTTGTGATGCTGGACGGACAACACGGCTCGTGGGGATCGGATTCGATCATCCAAGGACTCGCCGCGATTTGCGCGGGGGCGGCAACGCCATTCGCGCGCGTCCTGTCCAATCAGTTTCATCTGATCGGTCAACTGCTGGACGCGGGCGCGCTGGGACTCGTCATCCCGATGGTGGACACCGTCGAACAAGCGCGCGCGGCGGCAAGCGCGTGTCGCTATCCGCCCGTCGGCGGACGATCTTTCGGCTGGGGACGCGCGTTCGCGTATGGCGAAGATTATCCGGACTGGAGTAACGATCAGCTTTTCGTCACAGTGCAGATCGAAAGCGCGCAAGCAGTGGAAAACGCGGAAGCAATTCTCGCGGTGCCGGGTGTTGATGGCTGTGTCGTCGGACCGCAAGACCTCGCGCTGTCACTGGGTTTTCATCCGCGCGAGATTCCCAAGCGCGATGAGCATCGCCGCGCGTTGGAGCACGTTGTCCAAGCGTGCCGCAACACCGGCAAAATTCCCGGCATTGACGTCGGAGCGCCGGACACGGCGACGCAACGCGCCGCGTTGGGGTTCCGCTGTATTTTGATGGGAAGTGACACGCGGTTTATGCTGAACAGCGCGGTGGCAGGGCTGAGGAAAACTCAAGGATGAAGGCAGAAGGATGAAGGTTGAAAAATAACTTTCCTTTTCGCCTTTCATCCTTCATCTCTCATCCTTCATCCTTCAGTATCACGCCGATTCCTTGCAACTGCTCCACAATCTCGCGATGAATCGGCACACCGTCGCGCAAATTCTGATCGCGCGTGTGCCAGCCGCGTTCGCCGGGGTATGTGATCGTCACCCCAGGTTCGGCATCGCGCAGCCACGCGAGCAAATCGTCAACGCGTTGGGCAAAGCGATCTTGATCAACGAACGCGCCAACGTCGAGCGCGATAAAAAGTTTTGACGAATTGGGATCGAGCCCGGATTGTTCGCGCTGAAAAACTTCAAACGAGAAGAGACCGCCGGAGAGCGCGCCGGTCAGCAATTCCATCATCAGCGCGAGTCCCGCGCCTTTGTGATCGCCGAACGGCAAGACCTTGTTGCTCGCCAGAATCGCGGCGGGATCGCTCGTCGGGTTGCCGTTGGCGTCCAAGCCCCAGTTCGTCGGGGCGGCTTTGCCTTCGCGCAAGTACGTGCCGATTTTGCCGACGGCGGCTTGGCTCATCGCGAGATCGAGCACAATCGGATCGCGCGCGCCGCGCGGCACGGCGATGGCAAGCGGATTGTTGCCAAGCAGCGGACGCGTCGATCCGTACGCGAGCATATTCGGAATCGCGTTCGTCGTGCAGATGCCGACGCAGCCGGCGAGCGCGGCGCGGTACGCGTACGCGTGCGCGCGTCCCCAGTGCGTCACGCGCGTCGCCACGCACGCGCCGATACCGAATTGTTTGGCGCGCGCAATCGCGTGATTCATCGCTTGGACGGAAACGAAACGACCGAGCCCGTTATCGCCGTCGAGCAAACAGGTCGCCGCGCGTTCGCGCAGAATTCTGATCTGCGGATTCGGATTCGCTTTGCCGTCACGAATACTGCGCACGATCAGCGGCAACATTCGGACGCCGTGCGACGGCACGCCGAGCAAATCGGCTTCCGCCATCAACTCGGCTTCGATGTCGCGATTCGGCGCGGGCACGCCAACGCTCGCGAGGGTTTGCGCGATGAGCGCGATCAGTTTTTGATGTTCGATTCTGATTTCGTCTGACATAAGAACTCCCTTTCGCCTGTCATGCTGAGCACAGCGAAGCATCTCATTGTCGCGGATACGAGACTCATCGCTCCGCTCAGAGTGACATGCAACTGAATCCCATTATACACAACTTTTCGATTGAGGAAACCTTATGAAACTTGTGACAATGCTTCATCGGAACGAAACACGACTCGGCGCGTTGATCGCGCGCGACGCGCAAAACTACATTCTCGATCTGAATCGCGCGCAACCCGATCTCCCCGCCGACATTATTCGCTTTTTGCAAGCCGGTGATCCTGCGCTCGCGGCGGCGCAGCGCGCGATTGCGGCGGCAGACGCGCGCGCGTTGATTTCGCAAGCCGAGATCGCTTTGCTTGCGCCGGTGCCGCGTCCCGGCAAAATCATTTGCGTCGGGCATAATTATCACGGGCATACCGGCGCGACGCCCCCGGCGCATCCGGATATTTTCGCCAAGTTCAACAACGTCGTCATCGCGCCGGGGAAACCCATCGTCATTCCGCGCGCCAGCGAAAAAGTGGACTATGAAGGCGAACTCGCAGTCATCATCGGCAAGCGCGCGAAATACGTTGACCAGGCGCACGCGCTCGATTTCGTCGCGGGGTATACGATTTTCAACGACGTGACCGCGCGCGATTATCAGAATCGCACGTCGCAGTGGACGCTTGGCAAATCGTTCGATACGTTTGGCCCGATGGGACCCGCGCTCGTGACGAAAGATGAAATTCCCGATCCCGGCGTTCTCGAATTGTCGCTCACGCTGAACGGACAAGAGATGCAGCGCGCGAACACGCGGCAATTGATTTTCTCGATCCCGTTTTTGATCGAGTGCATCACGCAGGCAATCACGCTCGAACCGGGCGACATCATCTCGACCGGCACGCCGAGCGGCACCGGCGCATCGCAAAAACCGCCGGTGTTTATGAAACCCGGTGATCGAGTGCGCGTGCAAATCGAAAAGATCGGCGAACTTGTCAATCCAATCGTATCGGAAAAATAATTTTCGTGTCATTGCGAGGCGCGATTTGCGCGCCGAAGCAATCCCCAAATTGGAATATGGAGATTGCTTCGCCGCTGCGCGGCTCGCAATGACACAGACAAAGGAGATTTTCTTATGACGTACTTTGATTCAATTCCACGCAACCCGGGTTTGAACACCTTGCCGTCAAATCCGTGCAAGTTGCTCGATTTCAATTCGCTCGTACTTGCCGATGGCAAAGCGTACGAAGGCGCAACCGGCAATCGCGAGATTTGCGCGGTCGTCCTCGGCGGCAAGGCAACATTCGTCGTCGGCGATAAAAAGTTCGAGAACATCGGCGGGCGTCCGAACGTTTTCTCCGGCAAGCCGCACTCGGTGTACATTCCGGCGCAATCGAAATTCGCGATCAGCGCGCGCGGCGCGGTCGAAATCGCGCTGTGCAGCGCGCCAAGCGAGTTGAAGACCGACGCGTACATCATTCCGCCGGAACGCGTCGCGACCGGCGTGTGGGGCGCGGCGAATTTTTCGCGCAACTATCACCAAATTCTCACGCTCGCGAGTCAAGCCGATTTGCCCGCGCAGCGCCTCATCGTCGGCGAAACGTACACGCCCTCCGGCAATTGGAGCACGTTCCCGCCGCATCGTCACGAGAAAGACGATCTGCCGCGCGAAGCGTATCACGAAGAAATGTATTTCTTTAAGGTTAGCCCCGCCGACGGTTTCGGTATGACGCGCTATTACAACGATGAAGTGGATACCGGTTTCATCGTGCGCGACAACACGATCCTGATGGCGCCGAACGGCTATCACACCGTCGTCAGCGCGCCAGGGCACACGACGTACTATCTCTGGTTCCTCGCCGGCAATCAGCGCGTCCAAGGCACGACCGACGATCCCGCGTACGCGTGGGTGTCGAAAACCGTGCCGATGCTCAAAGCACTTGGGCACTAGTGAGTTTCAGGTTTCATGTTTCAGGTTTGCGCCTTGAACTTGAAACCTGAAACTTGAAACAGGAGCAACAATGATTCTCGATAATTTCAAACTCACCGGCAAAGTCGCGCTCGTGACCGGCGCGGCACAAGGGCTGGGACAAGGGTACGCGGTCGCGCTCGCGCAAGCCGGGGCGGACATTGCCGCGCTCGATATTTCTGATGTGGCGGAAACCGGCAAAGCGATTGCCGCGCTTGGTCGCCGGTTCAGCGCGATCAAGTGCAATTTGCGCGACGCCTCAGTGGACGACTTGAACAAGATCGTCGGCGACATTGTCGCGCAATTGGGGCGGCTCGATATTTTGGTGAACAATGCCGGGATCATTCGCCGCGCGCCCGCGCTTGAATTCAGCGAGAAGGACTGGGACGATGTTCTGCAGATCAATTTGAAGGCGACGTTCTTTCTCTCGCAAGCCGCCGCGCGCGTGATGGTCAAGCAAGGCGGCGGCAAGATCATCAACGTCGCGTCGATGCTGTCATTCCAGGGGGGCATCATCGTGCCGTCGTACACCTCGTCGAAGAGCGCGATTGCCGGACTGACGCGCGCGCTCGCGAACGAATGGGCGAAACACAACATCAACGTCAACGCGATCGCGCCCGGTTATATGGCGACGGATAACACCGCCGCGCTGCGCGCCGATGCCGCGCGCAATACCGCGATTCTGGATCGCATTCCTGCCGGTCGCTGGGGTACGCCGGAAGATTTGCAAGGCATCGTCGTCTTTCTCGCGTCCGCCGCGTCGAACTATCTGCAAGGCGCGATTGTGCCGGTGGATGGCGGGTGGCTCGCAAGATAAAGGATGAAGGATGAAGGCAGAAGGATGAAGAATGACAAATGAACAAATGACAAATGACAAAGAAATTCATCCTTCATCCCTCATCCTTCATCCTTTGAATTGAAAGGAGACTATGGCTCGCTTTACTCGACTCGAAGTACTGAATGCAATCGTTGACATCGGACTAGTGCCGGTGTTTTACAATCCCGATTTGGAAATTGCAAAAAAAATCGCGGAGGCGTGCGCGGCAGGCGGCGCGCGCGTCCTCGAATTTACGAATCGCGGCGATTTCGCGCCCTGGGTGTTCAAAGACCTGTCGGCATATCTTGCGAAAGCAAATCCGAAAATCATCCTCGGCGTTGGTTCCATCGTCGACGCGCCGACTGCCGCGTTGTACATCGCGAGTGGCGCGAATTTCGTCGTCGGTCCGATTCTGAACCCGGAAGTCGCGCGGCTGTGCAATCGGCGCAAGATCGCATACTCACCGGGCTGCGGCTCCGCGTCCGAAATTTCGGAGGCAGAAGAACTCGGCGTCGAAATCGTCAAAGTTTTTCCCGGCGATTCGGTCGGTGGTCCGAAATTTGTCAAAGCGATCCTGGGTCCGACGCCGTGGACGCGCCTTATGCCAACCGGCGGCGTCGAGACGACAAAGGAAAGCATTACCGCGTGGTTCAAAGCCGGGATTACTGCGGCAGGCATCGGCTCGAATCTCATAAAGAAAGAGTGGCTCGAAGCAGGGAACTATGACGCGATCACCGCGAAGACGAAAGAAGTGCTCGCGATGATTCGGGAAGCGCAAGGGAAGTGAGTTTCAAGTTTCAGGTTACAAGTTCAACCTGAAACCTGAAACTTGAAACCCAGAGTAAAACATGGCAAACATCATCACCTACAAACAGATCAAGCCCGCCGACGCGTGCAAGTACGATAGCGTCGCGCTCGGCGAAGTGATGCTGCGACTCGATCCGTTCGATCTGCCGACAGGACGCGCGCGCTTGATGCGCGTCTTTCAGGGCGGCGGCGAGACGAACGTCGCGTGCGGACTCGCGTTCACGTTCGGCTTGCGCGCGGCAATCGTCACCGCGCTCGTGGACGACGACATCGGCAAAAATATTCGCAATCAGTTGCGCGAATCCGGCGTAGACACAAGCAAGATCGTCTGGTTCAACACGAAGAATGACGGTTCGCGTTTTTCGACGGACGGCAAGGGGACGTTGATGAACGGCATCAACTTCACGTTCATCGGCAAGGGCGTAATTCCATCCGACACACTGTACTATCGCGCGCATACGCCGGTGCGCGAACTGCGCGAAGGCGACGTGGACTGGGACGCGCTCTTCGGCAAAGAGGGCGTGCGCGTCTTTTCTACTGGCGGCATCTACACGCTGATCTCGCCAACGTCGGCGGGACTTGCGATTCAGGCGGTGCAAAAAGCGAACGCGTCCGGCACGTTTGTCGCCGCCGATCTGAATTATCGTTCCAAGGTCGAGCCGAACAAAAGCCGCGCGCGCGAAATCAACCGGCAGATCGCGCCGCACCTCGGTTTTCTCGTCGGCAACGACAGCGACCTGAACGACGCGCTCGGCTACGAAACTAAAGTCGATCCGGACGCGCCGTACCAGGAATGGATCGGCGCATACCAGGAGACGGTGAAACAGGTCGCGCGCGATTATCCGAACTTGAGTTTGATCGGAACGCAGTGGCGCGGCGCGACGAACGCGGACATCGTCAGTTGGGGCGCGGTGCTGTACGACGCGCTCGAAGGCAAAATGTACCAAGCGCCGTTGCGCGAAGATGTTCCGATCGCGGATCGCACCGGCGGCGGCGATTCGTTCGCGTCGGGTGTGCTGGCGGCGTTGCTCAAAGGCAAAGACCTCGCGACGGCAGTGCAGTGGGGCGCGGCGCACGGCATCCTCGTCCAAGAAACGCCGGGCGATACGACGATGATCGAAGAGACAATCGTCCTCGCCGAAGTTAAACGCGCGGCAGGGAAAGGCGGCGTGCGCGCGACGCGCTGACCTGTCGGTACTAGTCGCATTATCCTATTTCCCCTCGCGCCGAATGGTCGTATAATTCAGACGACTGGTCGGGAGGAAAAATGTCCGAAGGATCGAAAGGCGCAATGAGTGGAAACGGGAGCACAATGCAACTGTTGATTTTCAAGATGGCGGATCGCGAATACGCGCTGAATTTGGCAAACGTCGTCCAAATCATCCGGGTCGTTTCACAAACGCGCGCGCCGATGCCGGATTCGGTCGAAGGGATGTTCAATCTGCGCGGCAGAAATATTCCGGTCGTGGACGTGCGAAAAGAGTGCGGCTTGCCGACCAAACCGTGCGAATTGAATACCGCGCTCGTCATCGCGCGCGGGAACGATCGCGTGATGGCGTTATCGGTGGACGCCGTCTCCGACGTGCTGACTTTGCCGCTCACCAGCATCGAGCCGCGCACGTCGGAATTGGCGCACGTCTGGGCAATCGGCAAAGTGGCGGATCGCGCGCTGTTCATTCTCGATCCGAACGCGCTGTTACCGCAATCGGGCTAGAATCTCTACCCACGATCCAAAAAGGCGAGTCGAAGAAATTCGGCTCGCTTTTTATTTGACGCGGCGCGTGTTTCAGGTTTGCAACCGCGTGTTTCCGGTTTGCTACACGCGCGTCATAACCACGCAACGCGGCGGGAGTATCATCGCAACCAGAATGCTCTATCGCGCAAAGAATTATGAACGATAGAGTAACCCGATGGAGGTCAACGATGTCTCCCAGTGAAATCGATCGGCTGATTCACGAACCGGCGCGGCTGATGATTATGGCGCATCTCTACACGACGCGCGCGGCGGATTTTATTTTTCTGATGCGTCAAACCGGCTTGACCTGGGGCAATCTCTCGGCGCATATCAGCAAACTGGAAAGCGCGGGCTATGTGCGCGTGGAGAAAGAGTTTCAGGGGCGCAAGCCGCACACCAAATTGCAACTCAGCGACGCGGGACGCACGGCGTTTTGCAGCTATCGCCAACGGATGCAAATGATGTTGAGCGCGTTGCCCAAATGAGTTTGACGGAATGATGATCTCGGACTATACTTTGGGCGCGCGATGAGCAAGCGCAACGGATGCGATAGTGCGCCTGCGTTACGCGTGCGGACGATCGCACGATGAGCGCAGGCGCGTTTTTTTTGCGCGAGGGAACCGTGTTTCGGATTGGCAAAATCAACCGCATAGCGATTCTGGCGTCGTTGTTCAGCGCGACCGCGTGCAATGCGCCCGGCGCGGCGTTCGAGGGCGGCGTCATTCCGCCGCCTTGGGACGCGTGGTGGGCGCAGGGTTTGATCGCCGCAGTGATCGCGTTTGGCGTGTGGGTGGGCTACCGGCTGCGCGTGCGCGATATTCGCGCGCGCACGCGCGCGCTGGAACAACGTTTGGACGAAAGCACGTGGGCTTTGCAGCAACAGACGCGCGAACTGGAACGCCAGCAGCAAGAATTGCAAGCGCTCTTCGCCGCCGAAAAACGCCGCGCCGAGCAATTCCAAATCATCGCCGAGATTGGGCGCAACGTGACCGCGCTCTTGGACGTGAATCAGATCGTCACCCAGGTCGCACAGTCACTCCAACACGCGTTCGATTACTATCACGTCGGCATCGGCTTGATCGAAGACGACACGGTCGTGTATCGCGCGGGCGCGCGCGCGATGCGCGATCATCCTGAGTTTGGCGCGGCGCCGGATCGACTCAAGGTCGGCACCGAGGGACTTTCGGGCTGGGTCGCCGCGCGCGGCGAACCGCTCATCGTGCCGGATGTCAGCACGGACGCGCGGTACGTCGCGATGCAGGGAAGCGTCACACGATCCGAGCTGCTCGTCCCGATTGTCGTCAAAGAACAAGTGATCGGCGTGCTGGATGTGCAAAGCGATCGCGTGAACGCGTTCGACGAAACCGATCTCGCGGTGATGCAGTCCATCGCGAATCAAACCGGCGCAGCCATCGAGAACGCGCGCTTGTACGAACGCGCGCAAGAATTGGCGGTGATGCAGGAACGCAATCGGCTGGCGCGCGATTTGCACGATGCGGTCACGCAGACTTTGTTCTCGGCGAGTCTGCTTGCCGATGCGTTGCCCGCGTCGTGGGAAAATGATCCGGCAGAGGGGCGGCAACTGTTGAAAGAGTTGCGCCAACTCAGTCGCGGCGCGCTCGCCGAGATGCGGACGCTGTTGCTGGAACTGCGTCCCGCCGCGCTCGTCGAAACGATGCTGGGCAATCTGCTCCGGCAGTTGGGCGAGGCGGCAGCGGGTCGCACGGGCTTGCGCGTCACCACGCGTATTGACGGCGATTGTAAACTGCCTGCCGAAGCGCACATCGCGTTGTATCGCATCGCGCAGGAAGCGTTGAACAACGTGCTCAAACATGCGCGCGCGACGAACGCGACGGTCGAACTGAATTGTCGCGCGAGCGACAATGAACAGATCGTCGAACTCGCGGTGAGCGACGACGGACGCGGCTTTGATCCGGCGCACACTCCCTCCGATCATTTTGGGTTGCGGAATATGCGCGAGCGCGCGCAGGCGATTGGCGCGGAGTTGAACATCGCGAGTCAACCCGGGCAAGGGACGCGCGTCCAAGTCGTGTGGAAAAATCAGGAGGACGCACGATGAGTTCCAATCCGATTCGAGTGATCGTCGCAGACGATCACGGGATGGTGCGGCGCGGCATCATCAGTTTTCTCAAGAACGATCCCGATATTCACGTCATCGGCGAAGCGCAAGACGGACGCCAGGCGGTGGAATTGTGCGAGCGTCTCCAGCCCGATGTGGTGCTGATGGATTTGCAGATGCCGGAGATGGATGGCGTCGCGGCGACGCGCGCGATTCGCAAGCAGTCGCCCCAGATTCACATCATCGCGCTGACGAGTTTTCAGGATCGCGATAAGGTGCAAGAGGCGCTCCAAGCCGGAGCGATCAGTTATCTGCTGAAGAATGTTTCCGGCGATGATCTCGCCGCGGCGATTCGCGACGCGCGCGCCGGACGCGCGACGCTGGCGCAGGAAGCGGTGCACGCGTTGATTCAGCCGCCCCGCGCGCCCTCAGCCCCCGGCTACGATCTGACGCCGCGCGAGCGCGAAGTGCTCGCGCTACTGGTCGAGGGCTTGAGCAACAACGAAATCGCCGAACGCTTGAGTGTCAGTCACGCGACGGCAAAGGCGCACGTCAGCAACATCTTGTCCAAACTCGGCGCGTCGAATCGCGCGGAGGCGGTGGCGCGCGCAGTGCAACAGAGAATAGTCAATTAGGCAATCGGTCAACCAGTCAACTGTTGCAACCTCGTAACACGCGTTACCGCTCTGATGCGCGTACTATCCAAGCGGCTAATAGCCAAAAATCCCCCAGACGCCCGATGCGTTTTGGGGAGTTTTGTTGTAAAGTGCGGGCAGATTGACGAGAGGAGGATCTGATGTTTCATCAATACGAAACCGAGTTAGTCAAAGAACGCGAACGTCTCGAGCGCATCCAGCACGCCGAAATCGAACAGTTGATCCAGGCAAGCCGCCCGCGCCGCCAAAAATTCGCCGGTCCGCTCCATCGCGATCTGTTACATTCGTTGGGGCATTTGCTGGGCAACGTCGGCGCGCACTTGGTTGCGCTCGATCCCAAAACGAACTCGACCCGCCGGTCGCACGCGGCGCGTTAAGCGCGCACGCTCCGTGCAATCGTCGGATGCGGAGGAAACTTTGTTTCAGCCAACCAACGAATCGTACATTCACAGTCTCGTGGAAGCCTCCATTGACAGACATATCGGTGAGACGGAAGCCGAGCGCGTCTTGCGACAAGGGCAATCCTATCGCGAAGGTGGCGTGTTTCACGCGGCGCGTGGTTTATCGGCTTCCCTGGGATACCTGTTGCTGAACCTCGGCAGACGGCTCGAACGCGCGAACGCGCCGAACGCCATCCTGCCCCGGCGCCAGACTGACATCGAAATCTCTCCCTCCTGAGAGGTTAATACGACTAGCCAATCGGCTAGTACTGAAAACTCCCCGAACGCCCGATGCGTTTGGGGAGTTTTTGTTTTACACTGGGTCGGGATTTTGTGTCAGCGCGGCGAGCCCTCGCGCAGAAAAGAGAAAAGAACGATGCGGATTCTCATCGCAGACAATCAACCCAAGGTGCGCTTTGCCTTGCGCGTCACGCTGGAGCAACAGCCGGGATTCAAAACGATCGGCGAAGTGATTGACGCCGCCGATTTGCTCGCGCAGGCAAAGGTGGTTTGCCCCGATCTGGCGATCGTGGACTGGGAATTGCCGGGCATGACGATTGCCGAACTGATCGCGGCGTTGCGTCACGAGTGCCGCGCGCTGCGCGTGATCGTCCTGAGCAGCCGCCCGGAAACGCGCGAGCAGGCGCTTGCCGCTGGCGCGAACGCGTTTGTCTGCAAATGCGATGCGCCGGATGAATTGTTGGCGGCGATTGATGTGTGTCTCAAAGTAGAACAAGCGGAAATCAAAAATGATCCAGCAGGGTCGGAGCGGTTATAGGAGGGAAAATGTCTGCTCAAGTTGCAAGTCTCGGTCGAAGAGAAATTACCACACCAGCAAGCGGGGCACAACGTCTCGCTTGGTTCGTCGCGTTCCTGATGTGTGGTCTGGCGATCTTTGTGTTCGGCTGTAATTATTTCGACCTCTTTGCCACGAACCGCAATTTGAACTACCAGGGAGTACTGGGCGCCGCTTTCTTGATCACCGCGGTGTGGTTCAAGCGTGATGCGCGCTTGAATCGGTACTGGCAAATCGCGTTTGCATTTTTCATCGCCGCGTTCGCGGTGATGGTGACATCGCTCATTGGTGGCTGGAACTTGACGATCCTGGGTTGGTTCAACGTGGCGGCGAACGGCACTTCGCAGTTTCAAGCCGTCAACAAAGTGTACGAAATGTTGATGATCGTTGTGCCGATCATCGCGCTAACCAAACTATCGGGCGCAGACCTCGGCTCGATTTATTTAAAGCGCGGCAATTTGAAATGGGGCTTGTCGATCGGCGCGCTCGTTTTCTTCAACTTTGCGGCGTCGGCGTTCTTGTTCTTTGCGATGCGCTACACCAGTCTCGACAAACTCGTCGCGGCGGTGATTTGGGGCATCGTCTTTTCATTGGCGAATGGTTTTATGGAAGAACTCTGGTTGCGCGGCATCTTTTTGAAACGCTTCGAACCTGTGCTCGGCGTCGGCGGCGCGGTTTTGGTGACATCGATCATTTTTGCGCTGATGCACAGTGGCGCAGTGTACCTCACGCCAATTGCGCTTCCATTTATGGTTGCCAACACCTTGACACTAGGATTGGCATGCGGTTACCTGATGATGAAAACGGACAGCATCTGGAGCGCGGTGTTGATTCACGCGGCGTCAGACCTTTTCCTGTTTATCGCGCTGTTGGCGAATGCTTAATGGAATGGAAAATGCTCCAATTGCTTCCCCTGACCAAAGACCAGTACGACGCTTTTTACGATTACAACATTCGTGATTACGCCGACGCGATGGTGCGCGCCGGAAACGCGCGTCCTGATTTGGCGGAGACAGTCGCACATCAACAAACCGCGCTCGTGTTGACGAATCGTCTCGCGTCGCCGGATCAATTCATCTTTTCGATTTTTGACGACGCGCTGAACGCGCAAGTCGGCTATCTCTGGTGGGGCGTGCGCGAGTTGAGTGGCATCCGCGTCGCGAATCTGTACTTTATCGGCATCTTTGAAACGTACCGTCGGCGCGGGTACGCGAGCCAAGCGCTGCGTTTGTTCGAAGAAAACGCGCGCGCCGCCGGGCTGAACGAAATGCGCCTGTTCGTTTTTGGACACAACGCGCGCGCCTGGAAATTGTACGAGAAAACGGGATACCACATCGTCAGCGCGACGATGGCGAAACGAATCGGCTGAGAGGAACTTACAATGACACACTCTGATCTGCAAATCAAACCGTTCGATTATCGAAACGCCAGCGAATTCGAATACGCGGCGATGCTCGCGCTCGCCAATCGTCTGCGCGCGGAATCGCTGCCGGAGGATCCGCCGATCACGCTCGACGAAGTGATCAAAGAGTGGCGCAGTATGCCTTCCTTTGTACACTCTTCCGCGTGGAGTGTTTGGCGCGTGGACGGATCCGAAATCGTCGCGCGCGGCGACACTTTTTGGCGCGACGCGCAAGACAACAAACATCTGATCGAATTCAGAATCCAGGTGCTGCCGGAATTTCGGCGGCAAGGCCTAGCGCGCCAGTTGCTCCCGTTGATCGCGGACGCGACGCGGCGCGCCAACCGGCGGTTGCTCATCGCCGAGACGAACGAACGGATTCCAGCGGGCACAGCATTTTTGGAACGTGTCGGCGCGCGCAAAGGGCTGGTGGGGCACACCAATCAACTCAGGATCGCCGAGTTGAATCGCGCGTTGATGCAGCAATGGATCGCGCGCGCGCAGGAACGCGCTAGCGATTTCGAGATGGGCTTTTGGACAGGACCATATCCCGAAGCAGACATCGAGGCGATTGCCGCGTTGCTTCGCGTGATGAACACCGCGCCGCGCGAGAATCTCGAAATGGAAGATTTCCAGGTTACGGCAGAACAGATTCGGGAGTATGAACACTCGATGTTCGTGCGCGGATCGAGTCGTTGGACGGCCTATGCCCGCGCAAAAGCGACCGGCAAGTTCGCCGGTTATACCGAACTCGTTTGGAATCCGAATCGCGCTGAGATTCTGGAACAATGGGGTACCGGCGTCTTTCCCGAGTACCGCAATCGCGGTTTGGGGCGCTGGCTCAAAGCCGCGCTGTTGGACAAGGTGCTGCGCGAACATCCGGAGATCAAATTCGTCCGCACTGGCAACGCCGATTCGAACGCGGCGATGTTGAAGATCAATTCCGAAATGGGGTTCAAACCGTACCTTTCAGAAATCGCCTGGCAAGTGGACATCGAGCAAGTGGAAAAGTATCTCAACAATCACGCGTGAATCGAAAGGAGAATACGATGCTCACCGGCAAGAGAATCATCCTACGCACGGTGCGTGAAGCCGATTTGCCCAAGTTATACGAACTGCGCGCAGTCATTCAGAATATGGGCGAGTACTGGCCCCTGCACATGATTTCCGAATTTCTGGACAAAAAGCGCTTTAACGAGAGTGGCTGGTGGGCAGAGGATCACGGCTCACTGCTCATCACCGATCATCAAGGCGACATTCTTGGGCAAGTGAATTACTTTAAAGCATCGCCCGTGCTCAACGCGTTCGAGATCGGCTATCGCATCTATCAGCCGGAAAACTGGGGCAAGGGTTTTACGAGCGAGGCAGTCGCGCTCTTCGTTCCATTCCTGTTTGAGACCAAGCAGGTGGATCGCATTCAAGCGATGATTTCTCACAACAACGTTGGTTCGCGCCGCGTGCTGGAGAAATGCGGATTTACGTTCGAAGGCATCTTGCGTAAGGCGTTGTTCCACCACGGACAATATCAAGACCTGGCTCTCTACTCGATTCTGCGAAGCGAGTGCCCGCCGTTGCATACGCAAATGCAGTTTGCAAAGGAAGCAAAATGAACGCGAATGTTCCGAGCCAGCACGAAATGTCATCCGAAGTCAAACGCGGCATCATCGCGATCATCGTCAAAGGAATCTTCGGCGCGATCTTTATCGCCGCGCTCTTGATGCTCACCGCCGGGCGGTGGGACTGGGTGTGGGGCTGGGTGATGGTCGTCATCTTTGTCATCGCCGCTACGATGCAAGTGCTTCTGCTCCTGCCGACGAATCCCGCGCTCCTCGCCGAACGCTCCAAAGGTTTGCGCGAAAAGGGCGCGCCGCTGTGGGATCAGATCATTACGAGTTTTGCAGTCGGCTTTCTGCCGATTGCATCCTGGATCGTCGCCGCGCTGCACGTTCGATTCGATTGGTCGCCCATGATGCCGCTCGCGCTTCACATCGCCGGGGCGATTGTGTTCGCGCTCGGATGGGTGTTGATTCTCTGGGCAACGTACTCGAACCGGTTCTTCACGACGACGGTTCGCATTCAAAAAGATCACGCCGTTCAGACCGGCGGACCGTACCGCTTTGTCCGACACCCAGGGTACGTCGCTGCGATTGTGTACTCGCTCGCAACGCCGTTCCTGCTGGGATCATGGTGGGCGTTGATCCCGATGATCTTCGTTCCGCCGTTGATGATTTTGCGAACCGCACTGGAAGACAAATTGTTGCAGGATCAACTTGCTGGATACAAAGAGTACGCCGCGCGCGTGCGTTATCGGTTGGTGCCGGGCGTGTGGTAGAAAACGTCAGCATGGAGAAAACTGAATGATCCTTGACCGCGTGTTCACGCGTCTCAATGCGCGGCGCGAAGCCCTCGCTTCAGATACGCCACTCAGTTTGAATCGGCAATTGTTGCGCCTGGCGGGACCCTCGCTCGTCGAAAATATTTTGCAGACGATGCTGGGAGTGTTCGATATGATCTTCATCGGGCAACTCGGCAAAGACGCGATTGCCGGGATCGGCTTGGGCTTTCAGTTGACTTTCTTCTTGCAGGTCGCGTTTATGGGGCTGGCGGTCGGCAACACCGCGCTCGTCGCGCGCGCGATCGGCGCGGGTGACAAGCACGAGGCAGAGCGGATCGCCAAGCAATCGCTGACGCTCGTGATCGTGCTCTCCGTATTCATCGGCATCCTCACTTGGTTCACCGCGGATCCGATCGTGCGCGTGATGGGCGCAACCGAAAGCGTGAACGCGATTGCGAGTGACTTTCTCCGTTTCGTTTCGGTGTTCGCGTTCGTGATGGGCATCATGTTCATCGGCAGCGGCACCTTGCGCGGCGCGGGCGATACGTTTACGCCGATGCTCATTACGGGGTTCATCAATGTCATCAACATCGTCGTCGCCTACTTGTTCATCTTTGGCAATTTCGGTTTCCCGCGTCTAGGACCGCTCGGTTCCGCCGCCGCGATCACAATCTCGCGCGCGATCGGCGCGGTCCTGATTTTGTACGTGCTGTTCAAACGCACCAAGATTCTGCCGTTGTCGCTCCACGGCGGCTGGGGTTTTCATCGCGATGTGATCAAGCGGATTCTGAATATCGGCTTGCCGGGCGCGATGGAACAAGTCGTCTTCCAAGCCGGATTCCTCGTGTTCGCGACGATGGCAGTTTCGCTTGGCACGCACAATTACGCGGCGCAGCAAGTCGCGTTCACGGTGAACAGTTTTTCGATTATGCCGGCGTTTGCGTTCGGCGTCGCCGCGACAACCCTGGTCGGTCAAAGTCTCGGCGCGAAAAATCCCGAACGCGCAGAGCGGAGCGCGCAAGAGGCGCTGAAAAACGGAACGCTCTGGATGATCGTGATGGGCATCGCCTTTGTGATCTGGCGTGAGCCGCTCGTCCGGTTGTTCACGACCGATCCGGATGTGTGGGCACCCGCGGAAATGTGCTTGATCGTTATGGCATTCAGCCAACCCTTTCTGGCGATCAGTATGGTATATGCGAGCGCGTTGCGCGGCGCCGGCGACACGCGCGCGACACTCGTCATCACGTTTGCCGGAATCTGGCTCGTGCGCGTCGTCCTCGCTTATTTGCTCGGCATTCTGTTGGGGCTGGGTTTGTTTGGAATGTGGATCGCCTGGTTCAGCGATTGGTTTGTCCGCGCGGTGTTGGTCGCGCTGAGATTCCGAACCGGCAAATGGAAGACGGTGCAAGTGTGAAATCGTACAGCGATCTATCGAACACCGGAAAACTTCGCCGACTGCGCGGTCTAGCAGTTGCCGCGCTGACGCAGTACGATCTCTCGGTTTCACAAGTTGCCTATTTCTGTTTCAATACCAATCTTCACTATCAGATGACCACAACCTCCGGAGAACGATTGATGCTCCGGCTCGCCGCGCCCGGCTGGCGCACATTCGACGATCTGCGATCAGAGACGATGTGGCTGGACGCGTTGCGCCGCGACACGACGATTCCCGTGCCGCGCATCATACCGGCAAAATCGGGTGAGTATGTCTTGCCGATCAGTCTGCCGGACATTCCCAAGACCTGGAACGCGACGCTGATGAGTTGGATCCCAGGTCGATTGCTGGGACGCTATCTCACGGAGCGCAACTTGGAGAAGATGGGCGCGCTCTTTGCCGAACTGCATCAGCATGGCGCAATGTGGAAGCCGCCTGTCGGATTCACGACGCGACGATTCGAGCATTGGCTATCGCGCGACGAAGAAAATGTGATCATCGGCGATGGAGCATCGGCGGACGCGCTGCCTGCGCGCTCGCGCGATCTGCTGGAGCGAATGCACCGGCACGTCGAATCGGCGTACGCGGCGATTGATCGTTCCGATCTGCGCGTCATTCATTGTGACTTGTGGCACGATAACATCAAATACTATCGAGGCAAATTATACCCGTTCGATTTTGAAGACACGGTTTGGGGATTTCGCGCGCACGATATCGCGATGGCGATGCTCGATCTTTTAGAGGCGACGAATGAGGCGCGCTATGCGGAATTGCTGGCGGCGTTTCGGCGCGGATACAAAGCCCACCTGGCTTTGCCGGATGAGCGCATCGAGCCGTTCCAGATCGGTCGCTTGCTCTGGAAGATCAACTGGGTCGCCCGCTACGAACCCGAGTCGCTGACGAAAATGATCGAGCGCCACGTTCCGGTATTCGAGACCTACGAACAGACTGGACGCGTCGTTCGTCCTCTGGCAGGATAGGCGCAACACTCAAAGAAATATTGCGGAGAGTTCGAATTGAACACATCACGTTTTATCGTCGGCTTGATCTTGATCGCAATCGCGGTGGCAATGTTCTTGTTCGGCGGCGGAAATTATTCCACTGCGGGCGCGGTCGGTTTGGGCATCCTGGGTCTCGTGTCTATCGCCATTTCGCGCAAAAAATAATCGGCGTAAAAATGTCCGCACTCATCCCGGTACGCGATGCTCCCGCGCTTCCCGGCTTGACCTTTCGCCGCTTTCGCGGTCCAGCCGATTATCCCGCGATGGTCGCGCTTCTTGACGCGTGCAACGTCGCCGATCATCTCGATTACATCAACACGGTCGAAGAAATCGCGTTCGTCTTCGCGCATCTGACGAATTGCGATCCGGCGCGCGAGATGCTCTTCGCCGAGGTGAACGGCGAAGCCATCGCGTTCAGCCGCGTGTGGTGGGCGGACGAAGACGCGGCGCGTCTGTACATCTCGCTCGGTTTCATCCGCCCCGATTGGCGGCGCAAAGGTTTGGGCGCGGCGATGTTACGTTACGACGAAAACCATCTGCGCGAAATCGCGCGCGAGCATACCGCGCCAGAAAAAAACTTTCGCGCGTGGGCATCCGATCAGGAGTACGGCGCGCTTGCGTTGTTCGCGCAGGCGGGCTATACTCCGGTGCGCCACTATGTTGTGATGACCCGCGCGATGGACGCGCCTCTGCCCAACGCGCCGATGCCGGAGGGTTTGCAAGTCCGCCCGGCGCAAGCGGAGCACATCCGCGCGATCTGGGACGCGCAACAAGAAGCGCGACGCGATCACTGGGGCTATCGCCCGGCGACGGAACAAGATTTTCAGCGGTGGCGATCGGAGCGTCTATTCGCGCCGGAACTTTGGCAAGTCGCGTGGGACGGCGATCAAGTTGCCGGGATGGTACTGAACCGCGTTGACCGCGAACAGAACGCGCAGTACCATCGCAAGCGCGGATACACGCAAGATATTTTTGTCCGGCGACCGTGGCGGCGGCGCGGTTTGGCGCGCGCATTGCTCACATCAAGTATTGAAATGTTCCGGCAGATGGGAATGACGGAAACCGCGCTCGGCGTAGACACGCAAAATTCGCACGGCGCGCTGAATCTGTACGCGAGCGTCGGTTATCGCGAGTACAAGCGACACACTTTTTTCAACAAGCCGATGAAATTGGAAACCCAATGACTCCAAACCCAGAAAAAGAAAAATGCTGATCCAAAAAAAAATTACGCTGCCATCGAATCCGACCGCGCCCACTTTTGCGAATTTGCGTCTCGCCATCGCGTTCATCGCGGCGCGGATTGATCGCGGCGAGGAGGATGCGCTGTGCGACGCGTGTGCGCGGCAGTATGCGGAAGAACGCGTCTCGCCCAATCTGCCCACGCATCGCGAATATCGCCTCACCGCGATTCGCGCGCTCGACGCGAATCATAAACGAACTGCGTTACCCAGATTGTGCGCCGACGAAATTTTCCCGCCCGATGCGACACAATACACGCTTGGCGGTCACGCGCCAGGCTGGAATCACGTGAACATTGATTTTGTGAAATTGGCGGACGGTTGGGCGATTGATGAAATTTGGATTTGCCGATAAACCTTTTCGGCTTGATGCGATAATCTGATCGAATGAACGAAGACGTTCGTTCCATTTTTATTTTTAAGTGGGGCACAACAATGAAACTGACAATGCGACTCTATCAAACCGAAGACGATTGGTGGCGCATCCGCGAATTTTTGCGCGCAATATTTTTGCTCAACGGGCGGCGCGAATGGAGTTGGCACGTCGCGCGGCTCGACTATTGGCGCTGGCACGGCGTCGCAAACCTGGGAGATGGAAAATTGGATCGCGACGTGTTCATCTGGGAAACAACGGACGGACAAATCGCGGCGGTGTTGAATCGCGAAGAATCTGGTCACGCGTTTCTCCAAACGCATCCCGGTTTTCGCGCGCCGGAACTCGAAGCGGAAATGATCGGCGTTGCCGAAGAACGCCTGACGCGCACGCGCGCCGACGGCAAACGCGTGTTGTGTGTGTGGACGGATTCGCGCGACGATCTGCGTCACGCGATTTTGTCACGGCGCGGCTACGTCAAACGCGGTGAAGCAGAACATCAGTGGCGGCGCGCGCTCGACGCCCCGATTCCGGACGCGCCACTCGCGTCCGGCTACACGATTCGCGCGCTCGGCGACGGACTGGAATTGCTGGAACGCTGCTACGCGTCGGGATTGGGTTTTCACAACGGCGACATCAAAATCGCGGTTGACAACCGGCGCGATCCGACCTGGTATCGCAACATTCAGACCGCGCCATTGTATCGCCGCGATCTCGATCTCATCGCGGTGGCGTCATCGGGCGAGATCGCATCGTTCACGACGATCTGGTTCGACGATGTGACGCGCAGCGCGCACTTTGAGCCGGTCGCAACCGTGCCCGCGCATCAACGACGCGGCTTGGGCAAAGCCGTGATGACCGAAGGTCTGCGCCGACTCAAACGAATGGGCGCGCTCGTCGCGTTCGTCGGCGGATACTCGCCGGAGGCGAACGCGTTGTACGCGTCGGTGATGGGCAACGAATTCGATCTGTCCGAACCCTGGGTGAGAGAATGAAAATGAATACACTTCAACAAGCGTTCGACAAAAGTGATCGCGGGTAGATGATTTCCGGGAGGAAATTCAATGTCAGCCTTAGACAAAATCGCGTACTTCCAAAATCGCCGGGATGAAGTTCCCAACCAGGAACTTGCGCGCACGTTGATGAAAACGAAAAATCGCAAAGGGATTCAAGAAATTGCCGAGAACCTGGGTCACCAGAACAAGAGTGTGCGCAGTGATTGCCTCAAGGTGTTGTACGAGATCGGCTATCTTGCTCCCGAATTGATCGCGGATTATGCATACGAGTTGCTTGCTTTGCTGAAAAGCAAAGACAATCGGATGGTGTGGGGCGCGCTGATTGCGCTCGCGACGATTGCCGATTTGCGCGCCAAGGAAATCTGGGCGCAGATTGACGATGTGATTGCGGCGATGGAACACGGCACGGTGATTTCGGTCGTGTGGGGTGTGAAAACACTCGCGCACGTGGCGGCACAGGACAAACGCTATCGCAAGAAACTTTTCCCGATTCTGCTTGCTCAAATACGCAAATGTATTCCGCGCGATGTGCCGACTCACGCAGAGAGTATGCTCCGCGCGATAGACGATGGCAATCGCAAAGAATTTCTCGTCGTGCTTGCAAGTCGCGAGAAAGAAATGACCTCTTCCCAAACCGCGCGGCTCAGAAAAGTGATGAAGAAAATAATTAACGGAGAGACAGCATAACGCGGCAAAGCCGCAACCAAACTCATTGGACACTGACCAACACTGAAGAACACTGATTTTTTCTTTATCTGTGTTTGTCTGTGTTCATCTGTGTCCAAAAAATCCTCGCGGTTGTGATAGTTTTTGTAGAGGAATACTATAATGGAACCAGAACTCGCCACCAAAATCGAAAATGCCGATCTTCCGGCAGAACTCAAAACCGCGCTGACCGATCTCGCACAGAGCGTAGACGTCTTGGCGCCACAGTTGCCGGCGGGACCCAGTCGTCGCATCCGCTACTTTCTCGGACAATTGATCGCCGAAGTGACGGACGCGACGGTAGACACGCATTGGTGGGAATCCACTTGCGATTTCATCGTCAAAACCGCGCAGGATCGCGGCGCGAGCGGGCAAGCCGCCGTGGCGGCAGTCCGCAAATTGCAACCCATTCTGCACCAGCAACTAGGACCGTACGATCAGGTTACACTGCGCGAGATTACTGCCGACACGGTGTTTAGAATTTGCTTGCTCAGTGATACACTCACCGAACCGAAAAAATATTTCGTCGCGCCGAACGCGATCTCGTTGGCGCAAGCGCATTTCAACAAATACGCCTGGTTTCGCGCAATCTATGCCGGAAAAGCGCCGGTCGGCTTTATGATGATCGTGGACGATCCCGACAAGCCGGAATATTTTCTGTGGCGTCTGATGATCGCCGAGCCGTTTCACGGACGCGGCTACGGTCGCCAGGCGATTCAATGCTTGGTCGAGTACGTCAAAACGCGTCCGAACGCGACAGAACTTTTGGTAAGTTGCGGACAAGGTGAAGGTAGCCCGGAAGAATTCTACGTGAAGCAAGGGTTTGTTTCGACCGGCAAGATCGAGGACGGCGAACTGGTTTTGCGGATGTCGCTGGTGTAGAAAAACACTTGGCGCAAATCATGTTCGTCCGATTGGTTGCGCGCCGAAAGAGTTGATTGTCAGACAAGCCACTGCGCGATCTTGCGCTCAGAGATTGAATAAATGATCACCATCCGTCATTATCGAAAAGCCGATGCGCCCCGCGTCGGGGTGCTCATCGCTGATACATACAGCGAGTTCAATCTATCCTACGCGTCGCCCAAAAAGCGCGCGAAACTTTTGGGACCTTTTCACTATGCGCGGTCACGACAGCACGCGCATCGCGACGCCATCGCTCAGGCACTGCGCGCGCCCGTGATACTCGTCGCCGAGGATGACGGCGAGATCGTCAGCGTGTTACGGGGTGGCAGAAAAGACAAACAAAGAATCGTACTGCAAAGTTTGTTTGTGAAGAAAAGTTATCAGCGGCAGGGCATCGGGCGAAAGTTGGTTGAGCGCTTTGAGCGCGGGTGTCTGCGCCGGGGCGCGACCGCGATTCGATTGCTGGCAACGCTCTACGCGATTCCGTTCTACGCCGCATTGGGATACAAACGATCCACCGGCGTACGAACCGGCAAGAGTTTTCAAGGCACCGGGTTCAAATATCAACCGATGCGGAAAATGTTGAGAGAGAAAGAGTCGAGATGAATTTTACAGCCACACTGGATCGTTATTTTCAAGAATTGGAAACCCAGGACAAGTTTTCGGGTGTTGTGCTCGTCACGCAGGGGGACGCGCAACTGTACGCCGGGGCGTTTGGCCACGCCAGTCGTTCCTGGAAAATCAAGAACACACTGGAGACGCGCTTCGACACCGCGTCGATCACAAAGTTGTTCACTTCCGTCGCCACATTGCAGTTGATCGATCGGGGGTTGCTCGGTTTCGAGACGCGCGTCGTTGATTTTCTCGCGCTCCCAGACACGACAATTTCCAAAGAGGTGAATGTCTATCATCTCTTGACGCACACCTCTGGCATCGGCGACGACGCCGAAGAGGAAAACGGTGAGAGTTACGAAGACGTGTGGAAGACCAAGCCGAACTATGCGGTCACGACGACCGCCGATTTTCTGCCGCAGTTTATTCACAAGCCAGCGAATTTTCCGCCGGGACAGGGCTGCCGCTACTGCAATTGCAGTTTTGTCCTGCTGGGATTGGTGATCGAAAAAATCAGCGGGATGAATTTTCGCGACTATGTGCGTCAGAATATTTTCGCGCGCGCCGGTATGACCCATTCGGATTTCTTGCGCTTGGATCGCGTGAACGAAAATGCCGCCGAAGGATGCGATCCGCTTTACGATGAGAATGAACATGTGATCGGTTGGAAAAAGAATATCTATTCCTTTCCACCCATCGGCTCGCCGGACAGCGGCGCGCACGTCACCGCGCGCGATCTCGATCGTTTTCTCCGGGCGGTCAAGACCGGACAACTCCTTTCACCCAAACTGACCCAGGCGTTTTTTACGCCGCAGGCGCACTATCGCGCGATGAATGGCTGGGTCAAGATGTATGGCTATGGCTTGTGGTTCTACGTGGATTCATCGGGAAAAATCGTGTGTTGTCAAAAAGAGGGCATCAACGCGGGAGTCAGCGGCGCGGTGCGCTATTTTCCGGAACAGGATATCAACGTCGTGATACTCTCCAATTTAGAAGATGGCGTCTGGAAGCCCGTGTGGAAAATTCACGAGTTGATTGTCATCGGATAATCAAACGCGAAGGCGTGTTTTGCCAACGGTACAGGAGCGAAAATGGATTCCAACATTCATCAGATCGATCAAGCCATCGTCGAGCAAATCATCAACGACGCGATTGGCTGGGCGTTGACGAAAAACAAAACGCGCCTCTTTGAAATTATGGCGCACGACGAAAATTTCTTCATCTTCCATCCCGATTCCAAAAGCACGATCGCCGGCTTTGACGCGTTCCGCGAGCTCGCCGAACGCGCGTGGATGAGCGACGCGTTCCAAGCCACCGATTTTGCGATCCGCGATCTGCGACTTCAGTTTTCCGAGTCCGGCACCGTCGCCTGGTACGCGTGCTACTTGGACGATCACGGCGAGGTGAACGGCAAGCGCGTCGGGTGGGATAACGCGCGCTGGACCGGTGTGCTTGAAAAACGAAACGACAAATGGGTGATAACGCAAATGCACTTTTCATTTGCGAAAGATTAAGGAGGAAAAATGACAATCAAAACTCGCGCGATCAAATTCGCGCAAACCGTGAACGCGCCGCTCACGCAAGTCTACCGCGCGTTCACCAACGCGACGATGCTGCGCCGCTGGCTCTGCGACGCCGCGCAAGCCGACACGCGCAAAGACGGTCGCGTGTACGCGTGGTGGAGCACCGGCTATTACGCGGCGGGCGAATTTACAACCCTGATGCCGGAGAAAAAGATCGCATTCACTTGGCACGGGCGCGGCGAGCCAGCCGCGACGCGCGTCCAAGTTACACTCGCGGCAAAAGGTGATCGCACGACGATCGCGCTCACACACTCCGGACTCGGCGCCGGAAAAACCTGGGACGCCGCCGCCAAACCGATCGCGCGCGGGTGGCAAGTCGGACTGGAAAATTTGCAGCACCTGCTTGAGACTGGTCAAGACTTGCGTCTGGTGCGCCGCCCGATGCTCGGCATCAACGCCGCTCCGCTTACGCCGGAGAAAATCGCCGAATTGGGCGCGCCGATCAAAGAAGGAATTTGTCTGGATGGCGTCGTCGAAGGCAAGGGCGCGCAGGCGGCGGGCTTGCAAAAGAACGACGTGATCGTTGGGCTTGCCGGAAAACGCGTTAGCAATTTCCCATCGCTCCTGACGCCCTTGCGCGAACGTCGCGCCGGCGACAAGGTGCAAGTCGTCTTCTATCGCGGCGCTGAAAAGAAAAAAGTGACGATGGAACTTTCCGCGCGCGATTTTCCAACCGTGCCTGCGACGTGCGCCGAGTTGGTGACCGCGCTCGAAAAAATGTACGCCGCGGCGGATGCGGAGCTGGTCGCGTGTTTCGACGGCGTGTCGGAAATCGAAGCGGATCACGCGCCCGCGCCCAACGAGTGGAACGCCAAGCAAGTCCTCGCGCACCTGATCATCGTCGAGCGCGAAAATCATTTCTGGGTTGCGGACTTGATTGAGGACTCGGAACGGCTGTCCGATAATCTCGCCAATCCGACAACTGTTCCGGCGCGCGTGGATGCCATCGCGCAAACATTCCAAACCGCGCCGGCGTTGCTGGAAGAACTCCAGCGCAATGAGATCGAAACAGTCAAGATGATCGCCGCGTTGCCGCCGGAGGTGAGCGCGCGCAAAGATACGATGTGGCAACTCGGCTACAATCTGTTGCAGATCGCCGCTCACACGCGCAGTCATTTCGAACAGATTCGCGCCGCTGTCGCGTCGGCGCGCAAGTAGAGTCAAATCAAATGACATCGCAACAACCACTGCTGACGCGCGCGCCGATCCTTGCCGCGCTCAAAACCGCGCTCGAACCGCTCGACTATGTGTACGCGATGTGGGAGGGTGGCGCGGCAGCGTTCAATCGCTTGGACGAATGGTCGGACATTGACGTACAGTTCGACGTGGACGACGCGCGCGTGGACGATACTTTTGCGGTGATCGAACGCGCGCTCGCAACGCTCTCGCCGATTGATCTCAAGTACAAAACGCCGCAACTCCCTTGGGCTGGCATCTATCAATGGTTTTATCGTTTGAAAAACGCCAGCCCGTACTTGCTGATTGACACCGCCGTGATTCAGCACAGCGCGCCAGAGAAATTGCTCACGCGCGAAATTCACGGCGACGCGATTTTTTATTTCGACAAGGCGAACGTCGCGCAAGTTCCGCCGCTCGATCAGGACGCGTGGAACGCGCGCTTGCGCGATCGCATCGCCGCGCTGCGCGTGATGTTTGAGATGTACCAGATTCTCACGCTGAAAGAATTACAGCGCGGCAACGCGTTGGAAGCGCTGGCGTTCTACAACGGCTACACCTTGCGCCCGCTCGTCGAGGTGTTGCGGATGCGGTACGATCCGACGCGTTACAACTTTCACACGCGCTATACGCGCCACTACTTTCCCGCTGATGTCGTTTGGAAACTGGAAGCGCTCTTCTTCGTCACGAACGCCGACGACATTCGCGCCAAACGCGCGATTGCCGAAGCGTGGTTCTACGAAACGCTGGAACAAATTCAACTGACGTAAAAATGGAGGAGTGACAGTGTCGTTATCCGAAATCGGAATCGAGTACAAAAAAATTCCAGAGACACTCGCCGCGACGATGCGCGTCAACCCCAAGAGTCGCGCGGACTTGCCCGCGCTCTTCGGCGATCTAGCGCGCCAAATTCCGCGCGCGGACATCGCGGGCGCGCCGTTCTGCATCATCCAATTCGTCACCAGCGTCAAAGATGGCTTGGACGCCGAGATCGGTTTTCCGGTCTATCGTCCCGTTGAAACCGGCACGATCAAAACGCGCGTGTTGCCGCCGTTACAAGTGTTCTCGCTCGTCCACCGCGGTCCCCTCGAAGAATTGCGCGCGACCCATCGCAAACTTTACGGCGCAACTGCAGAGTTGGGACTGATCTCCGACGAGTTTGCGCGCGAGGTCTATCCCGGCTGGGAACAATCCGATTGGTCTGAGATCGAAGTGCAATTCGTCTTGCACGATTGGAGCCAGTTGTTCGGCGCGCATCTCGCGCGCGTGCTGGGCGTAGCAGGAGCATCCCAGGTTTTGCGCGGCGTTCAACCGCTCGCGCTCGAATCGGATCTCGACGCGCGATTCGCGTGGTCGAAAGAAATGATGGCGCGGTTGGATCGGCTGGCGACGGGCGAGCAAAAGTACGACATCGTTTCCAGTTGCGCGCACGTTTTCCCCGCCGGACAAATCGAAAAACTGCGCGCGGTCTATGTGGACGCGCGATCGAAAAACGCGAGCGCGCTGGAAGCAGTTGACGCGGTGATCGGTTTTATGGAACAAGACCCCGGCTGGGGTGAGAAACCGACGCGCGAAGGCAAGGTTATCTACTCGACCAAAAAGCCGCGCGATCCGCAGGCGCACGCGCAAGCCACAACCGACGCGGAGCGGAGACGCGCGTACTGTTTTTGCCCCATCGTGCGCGACCGCTTGGATCAAGGAATGTCTACGACGTTTTGCTATTGCGGCTCGGGCTGGTTTCGCCGCCAGTGGGAAGGTGCGACCGGCAAACCCGTGCGCGTCGAAATCGTCAAATCAATCGTCAAGGGCGATGAGGTGTGCCAGTTCGCGATTCATTTGGCGAATGATTTGTAGAAAGGCATTTCAGGTGGCAGAACCCAAACTCAACCGCGCGATGGCAAAGGTGAACGGCATCAACCTGTTTTATCGCGACACACTCTCCGGCGATCAAACGATTCTTTGTCTGCACGGTAGATGGGGTCGCGGCGAGACCTGGACCGATTTGATCGCGCGCTATCGCGACCGGTACCGCATCATCGCGCCGGACCAGCGCGGGCACGGCTTGAGCGACAAACCGATCGCGCGCTATGCCGGAGAAGATATGGCAACCGACGCGTACGAACTGATCCAGCACCTGGGCTGCGCGCCCGTCATCGTCGTCGGACATTCGATGGGCGCGCGCATCGGCGCGTACTTGACCGCGCGCTATCCCCAGGTCGTCAAGGCGTTCGCGCTGCTCGATTGCGGCGCGTCCGGTCCCGCGCAACGCGCCGAGAAACCGCCAGAACAGATCCCGGCGATTGACGAACTGACGCGCGATTGGCAAACGCCGTATCCCACGTACGACGACGCGCTACGCGATTTGCAGCAACGCTTTCGCGCGACCGGCGCGCGGTACTTTGCCGATAGTTTGTACGAAACGGTTGACGGATACGATTTTCTCTTCTCGCGCTATTCCATCGCGGCAATCGTCGAGTACGCGCAGGATTGGCATCATCTCTTGCCGCAGATTCAATGCCCGGTCTGGTTCGTCCGCGCGAAAGAAAGTTGGGCGCTGTCAAAAGAGGAAGCGGACAAAATGCGCCCGCTGATCGAGCACTGCGCGTACTTTGAAGTTTCGAATTCCGAGCATATGGTTTACGCGGACAATCCGGATGAATTTTATCCGGCGTTCGATCAGTTTCTGCGCCGGATCGGCGACGGATAAATCGTGACATGGAAATTTGCGGCGGTCGGCGGTCGTCCGTCGGCGGTCGTATTTTGGGGAGAATCAAAATGAATCTGATTGACGAACGCAGTTTGTACCAAACGGTCACCAACGCGGCGATGTTCTTGCTTGATGGTGGAACGTTCACTGCCGCGCAGAAAAATCGCTTGGCGAAATGGATCGTCGAACATCAGAATCACGAGCAAGGTTTTATCTTCTATCCAACCGCAAGCGATCTCAAAATCGGCATCACCTTGCTTAGCGGGGAAAAACCCAAGACGAAATTGCTGACCAACAACGCGGTCGAATTGGAAGCGCTCCGCCTGCTCGCGCTCATCCAACCCGAATCGCCGGGCGTTCAGCAAGTTTTCCAGATCGCGAACGCGCGGCTCGCGCGTTTGTGCTTTGCCGAAGTGTGCGACACCGGCGAGTGCGCGCACGCGTCCATCGCGTATTTGCGCTATTTGACTGCCGCCGATCCGGAGGGTTCGGCGGCGAAGATCACGCGCGCGCTCGGCATCTTGAAACGCCATCGCGCGGGTGATGGCAGGTGGCACAAGTTTCCGTTCTTCTTCGCCGCGCTGTGGCTCACCGAATTGCCGGACGATCTCGCGCGAGCGGAATTGACCTACGCCGCAGCGCACGCGGAAAAGTTACTCGCGCAAGAGCAGACGCCCGCGCGCAAGAAAATCCTGGAAAAAGTTTTGACCAAAACAAATCAGCGTTGACATTTCATTTCATTACGAAAGGACACACTATGCAAGAAAAAATTTTAGCGGCACTGAAAAGCAGCAAAGCCGATTACACCGAAATTCGGCTGGAGGAACGCGAGTCCACGACCGTCGCGTATCGCGGTAAAAACTTGGAGACTGCCAGCGCGGTGATCGACGCGGGCGGCATCGTCCGCTGTTTGTGCAAGGATGGCGGCTGGGGCATTGCCACATTCAACGATCGCGACAACCTGATCGCCAAAGTCGAGCAGGCGTATCAATGCGCGCAAGTTGCGCACAACGACGAGCCCATCGAACTCGCGCCGGTTCCGGTTCGTGAGGAACGGATCGCGGCGAGTCTGCAACGCGATTTTCGCGACATTTCGCTCGCGGACAAAAAGGCGCTGATCGAAGGATACAATCAAATCCTACTCAAACACAGCGACAAGATCATCTCCACGAGTTCCGCGTACTCGGACTCGTTCAGCCGCATCACCTTCGCGAACTCGGAAGGAACCTTCATCGAAGAAGAACGTCCGATGGTCGCGGTGTTTACATCTGCCATCGCGCGAGACGGCGACAATGTGCAAACCGCGTACGAAACACGTTCTGGGCAATTCGGGTTCGAGTTTGTTATGGGACAAGAAGACAAGGCGCGGACTGCCGCACAGCGTGCAGTCGATCTGTTGCGCGCCGAGAGCGTCGTCGGCGGTCAGTACCCGGTCATCGTCAATCAAGAATTGGCGGGCGTTTTCATTCACGAAGCGTTCGGACATTTGTCCGAAGCGGATTTCGTGTACGAAAATCCAAAGGCGCGCGAAATGATGGTGCTGGGTCGCCGCTTCGGTCAAGACATTCTCAACGTGTACGACGACGGCGCGCTGCCGGGTCTGCGCGGCACGCACAAGTACGACGACGAAGGAATGCCGACCGGACGCGCATACCTCATCAAGAACGGAATCTTGGTCGGACGATTGCACTCGCGGCAGACCGCCGCGAAGATGGGCGAGCAGCCCACCGGCAACGCGCGCGCGATCTCGTACCGCTTTCCGCCGATCGTGCGAATGACGAATACTGCGATCGAGCAAGGCACGACTTGTTTCGAAGATATGATCAAGGACATCAAGTTGGGCGTCTACGCGTGCGGCGCGTACGGCGGACAAACTGAATTGGAAAACTTTTCATTCAGTTCGGCGTACGCGTATATGATCCGCGACGGCAAGATTGCCGAGATGGTCAAGGATGTGATCTTGGCAGGCAACTTGTTCACGACGCTGCTGAACATTGACGCGATCGGCGACGATTTTCAATGGATGCATCGCGGCGGCGGCTGCGGCAAAGGCGCGCAATATCCCTTGCCGGTCACGTTCGGCGCGCCGCACATTCGGATCCAAAACGTCGTCATCGGCGGGAAAAAGTAATAGCGCACCTGTCATTTCGAGGCGCGCTTTCGCGCCGAGAAATCTCTTTATCGCGATGACGAGATTTCTCGCTGCGCTCGAAAAGACAATGCCAGAGCAGTACGGAAAAAAGGAGAAATGAAAATGGATATTCTGAAACAACTGCAGCAACGCACGGATCAATTCGAAGTCGTGCACGTTCGGAACGAATCCACCCAGGTTCGCTTTGAGTCGAATCGGCTCAAGACGAGCCAGGTCGAAGAGACCAAGGGGATCGCCGTGCGCGTCGTCAAGCAAGGTCGGCTCGGTTTCGCGGCGTCGAGCGACGCGTCCGCAACCGATCAACTCGTCAAGAACGCGATTGAGTCGGCGATGTACGGCGATCAAGTGCCGATCACTTTTCCCGCCGCGCAATCCGCGCCAACGGTTAAAACATTCGATCCGATGATCACTGATTTGCCAATTCCGCGCCTGGTTGAAATCGGCAAAGAGATCGTGGATTACATTCTTCAGATCGAACCGGAAGCGCGCGTAGATGTTTCGCTGAAACGCGGCATTCAACAAGTCGCACTGCACAATCAAACTGGGAACGAAGCCGCGTATCACTCCTCGCCGTTGTCCATCTCGGTGTTGGTAAATAAAATTCAAGGTGATGATGTTCTGCTCATCAGCGATTTCACCGGCACGACGGTTTGGCAAGAGGATTATATGGCGGGGACGCGTCGGCTGGGCGAAAAACTCAAACTCGCGCGGCGGCTTGTTGCGGCGACCAGCGGCAACTTGCCAGTGCTATTTGCGCCGGATGGTTTATTGATGCTCGGCTTGCCGTTGCAACAAGGTCTGAACGGCAAAAGCGTTTTCACCGGCATCTCGCCGATGAAAGGCAAACTCGGCGAAAAATTGTTCAGCGACAAACTGACGGTGATTGATGACGGCACGATTGACGGCAAGTTCGGCAGCGCGCCGTACGACGACGAAGGCGTACCGCATCGGCGCACCGCGCTGATCGAACGCGGCGTGCTGAAGAATTTCATCTACGATCTCAAGACCGCCGCGCAGTCCGGCGTCGCTTCTACCGGCAATGGCTCGCGCACCTTGTTCGCGCCGCCGAATCCTGCGCCAACCAATTTCATCGTCGGCGCGGGCGATACGCCATTGGCGGACATTCTGGCTGGGATTGATACAGGCTTGCTCGTCGAAGATGTGCTGGGCTTGGGGCAAGGCAACATCATCTCCGGCGCGTTTTCAAATCCGCTGAGTCTCGCCTTCAAGATCGAAAAAGGCGAAATCGTCGGACGCGTGAAAAACGCATCGCTGGCGGGCAACATCTATGACTTGCTAAAAAATATCGCAGCGATCAGCCGGGAAACGGAGTGGGTCTACAGCAATCTCAATTTGCCGTACTTGCTTCTGCCCGAGATGAATGTTGTCGCAAAAGCAGGTTGATCGCAGAGGGCGCAATGAACTGGTGGAAAAACGATAACGCGCTTCTTGGAATCGGAATGACCGCGTTGTGTTTCGGGATCGTCATCGGACGATTCGCGCCGGAGAATGCGTACACGCCTTTTATCGAAATCGCGTTGTACGCCGCGTCGTTGTTTTTTAATGGCACGTACCTGGGACGATTTTGGCGGCACGTGCGCGCGGCGCACCAATCCAAGGGGGCAACGAATGATTGACGCGCGAAAATTTCTTTTTGCGATCATCCTTTTCGTCTGGACGATTGCCGGATGCGCCGCGCCTGCGTCCGTGTCCGCGCCGCGCGCGGATGGCTTGTCCGCGCCGCAAGTCGCAACGCTCGACAGTTTGCAGAAGGTGGACGATCATCCGCTCTACACGATGCGTTACATTGGCGCATACGACGCGCGCGCGCCGCTTGGATCTGTCATTGCGAGCCGCGAAGCGGCGAAGCAATCCCCAAATCGCAATGTGGAGATTGCTTCGTCACAAAACCCGTTCCTCGCAATGACAAAACCCGCCTGGGGCTGCTCGCTCTTCGCCGCGCTCGGCGATCCCGGCGCGATGTTGTACGGACGCAACTTTGACTGGGATCACAGTCCCGCCGTTTTGCTTTTCACCGAACCACCGAACGGCTACGCGTCCGTTTCGATGGTGGACATTGCGTACCTGGGTTTCACCGGCAATCGCGCGAACAGCATTGCCGATCTGTCACTCGCCGAACGCCGCGCGTTGCTGCGCGCGCCGTCGCTTCCGTTCGACGGGATGAACGCGCGCGGACTCGTCGTCGGAATGGCGGCGGTGCCGCCGGGAAATATGGCGCACGATCCCAGCAAGCCGACGATTGACTCGTTGCGCGTGATCCGCGAGATGCTCGATCACGCGGCGACGGTGGACGAAGCGGTCGCGCTGATGCGACGCTACAACATTGACTTTACCGGCGGCCCGCCGATTCATTATCTCGTCGCGGACGCGTCCGGGCGCGCCGCGCTGATCGAATTCTATCAAGGCAAGCTGATCGTCCTTCCAAATGGAACGCAGTGGCATCACGCGACCAACTTTATTCGGAGTTCGGTTGAGAACGCGCAAGGACAATGCTGGCGGTACGATTCACTCGCGCGGCAGTTGACCCTCGCGCAAGGACGCGCTAACGGACAAGACGCGATGAAATTGTTGCGCGATGTTTCACAAAATAATACCCAGTGGTCTATCGTCTACGGGATGAGCACCGGCGAAATTCGAGTGACGATGGGACGCCGGTACGAAAATGCACACACGTTCAAATTGAAAATGGAAAACAAATAGGAGCAAATTCTATGCGAGCCACCACCACAAATCTGATTCTATTTTGCGCGATCATCCTCGCGGTGATTGCCTGCGCGCCTGCGCCCACTGCCACGCCGATTCCAGCGCCCACGAAAAATTCAGCCCCGCCAACCACATCGCTCCCCGCTTCCGCGCGCCTGTCCGATCTCGCGCAAGACCAATCCATTTTTCGACAAGGGTTGATCAAATCCGAACACGCGACGCTCGATCGTTTGGCGGGCGCGACGGTTTACACGATTGACGTTCAAATCGCGGACGATCTCCTTTCGCTCAAGGGGCAGCAACACGTTCGCTACACCAATCGCGAAGACAAGCCGCTTTACGAAATTTATTTTCAATTGTTTCCGAACGCGGCGGGCGGGAAATCCATTTTGTCGTCCGTTAACGTGGACGGGCAAGCGGTCAATCCGAGTTACGAATTCAAAGAGAGCGCGGCGCGCATCACTTTGCCAACGCCCTTGCCGTCCGGCAAACAAGTGATCGTCCAGATGGATTTTGAAGTCCAGGTCGCGACAAAAATGGAAATCAACTACGGCTTGTTCGGCTACTTTGAAGGCGTGCTCGTGCTCGACTCGTTTTATCCGGTGATTCCGGTGTTCGATCAAACCGGTTGGAACGTCCAGTTTCCGCCGCCCAACGCCGACACGTCGTACTTCGACGCGAGTTTCTACGTTGTGCGCGTCAACGCGCCGGAGAAACTTGTCATCGTCGCGTCCGGCACACGCATCAACCAAACGCGCGAAGGCAATCGCCAAAGCGTGACGTTTGCCGCCGGACCCGCGCGCGATTTCTATCTCACGGCGAGCGAGCGTTTCATCGTCGTCAGCGACACGCTGGGCGAGACGACGATCAACAGTTACGCGTTCGCGGAACGCAAGCCGGGTGCGCAAAGCGCGCTCAAGATCGCCAAAGACGCGCTCAAGGTTTTCAACGCGCGCTTGGGCGAATATCCGTACACCGAATTCGACATCGTAAGCACGCCGATGCTCGCGCTCGGCATCGAGTACCCGGGGATCGTCGGGATCACGCTGCGCGAGTACGATCCGAACGAAAAAATTTCCGGTCTGTCCTCCCAGGTTTTTCTCGAATCCACCGTCGCGCACGAAGTCGTCCACCAGTGGTTTTACAATCTCGTCGGCAACGATCAGATTGACGAACCTTGGTTGGACGAATCGCTCACACAGTACGTGACCGGGTTTTACTATTTCGATTTGTACGGCGAGTCTGGCGCGCAAACGTATCGCAACAACAATTGGGCGGCGCGCTGGAATCGGCTCAGTCGCGCGCAAATTCCAATCGGCTTACCGGCGGCAGCATACAAGGCAAACGAGTACAGTCCCATCGTCTACGGGCGCGGTCCGTACTTCATCCAAGCGTTGGCGGAAAAAATGGGGCAAGCGACGTTCGACAGATTTTTGCGCGAGTACACCCAGACGCACAAGTGGGACATCGGCACAACCGCGTCGTTCAAACAAATCGCCGAACGAAATTGCCAATGTGATTTGACCGCGCTGTTCAACGAGTGGGTGTATCGCAAGTGAGAGATCAAATGGATCAAAATGGATTCAGAGAATTTCTGCGCGGCAGAAAAACTCCCGACGACAAAATCGAATCGTTCGTCGCGCTCGCGGAAAACTTCGAGCAGTGGATCGGCGCGCGCGCCGCAACCAAGGACGACGTACTTGCATTCTCGGCACAGATGATTCGCGATGCGGAAAACACGTACGACAATTACATCGCACTCGCGCGCTACGGGCTGTTTGTCAAGAACCGCGCGATCTACGTCGCGGTCGTTGAATTGCTCGATGGCACGGAGGCGATGGACAATTTGTACGCGCGTTTGGCGGAGGTGGTCGGCGAACAAAAGCGCGATGAAGTTTTCGCCGGGCTGACGCTGCCGGTGCTGGGCACATCGAACGCGGCGCGACCGGCGTTCACACAAACGGTGATGGCGCGCTTGGAAAATCTGATCGCGCCGGAAGCGTACCGCCCCTTGCTTGCCAACTGCCTCCGCACGTTGGGTGAACGCGATCCGTCGGAACGCGAAAAATTTCTTGCCTGCAAGAACCTGGACGAGTTCCTGCAAAAGAAAGGCGACGAATTCATCGCGTACCTCGAACAACTCAAGCGCGAAAATCGTCTGTACTTTACGCAAGAAATCACAGACGACGTGATCGCGTACGTCGAGCGTCATCTTGAGATTCGCCAGGGTGTGCGCGTCGGCGATGTAATTTACGAAGCGAAAATTCCGTACAACACCGTGGAGTTTCTCGCCGCGACCGACACGCAGATGAAACGCTATCACTATTGCCATTGCCCTTGGGTCAAAGAGTCGTTGCGCGCGAACGACGCGCACGTCTCGCCGACGTTTTGCCTGTGCAGTGCCGGTTTCCACAAAAAATACTGGGAGAGTGTGTTCGGCAAACCAGTCCAAGCCTACGTCGTCGAGACCGTGCTTCAAGGCGACCCGTGGTGCAAGTTTGCGATTCATCTGCCGGAGAATTGAGCATCCACCGATGCACGAGATCATCTGGGCAACGCCACTCTACGAATTTCTACGGCAGTGCAACGCCAGTCCGCTCGAAAAAACAGTCCTTGATTGCGGCGCAGGTGGCGACGCGCCGCCGCTTTCGCTGTTTCATCAGTACGGGTATACAACGTACGGCGTCGAGATCGCAGAAGAGGCACTGGCGCAGGCGCAGGAATTTTGCCAAGCGCGCGCGCTGCCGCTGAACATTGCGCGCGGCGATATGCGCGCCCTTCCATTTGGCAATGAATCGTTCGGTTTTGTCTACTCGTTCAACGCGATTATCTTTATGACCAAGCCAGACATCGCGCGCGCGATGAGTGAGATCGAGCGCGTGCTGAAACGGGATGGGCTGTGCTTTGTAAATTTCGAATCGGTGGATGATCCCGACAACGAGCCGTTTTGCGAAACCGCACCCCTGCGCCGTCTGTTACAGAGTGAACGATTCGCCAAACATGCTGACAACGAAGCGGATGCCTACTTTCGCAACTTTGATGTGCTGCGCAAAGAAAAGAAATTCGCCGAGTGGGTTCGCTGGGGTAGGCAGTTCAAACGCGTGACTATCGAGTACATTGCGAAGAAGAAATGAGAAGATAAATGTTCCAAGAACTGAAACCGAACGAGTTTGCGCGCGTACAACATCTGTTCGACGGATTCGATTGCAGTCTTTCGATCCGCGCCGCGATTGTGGACAACAACCCAGGTGGAACCATCTCGAATACACGCAAGAGACAAAACCATTCACCCTCTTGCACGGCACACCCGAATGGGATGCTGTGTTAGCGAGAATAAGCCACGGTGAGGAGGGATCGCAATGAGTCAAACGATTTTTCTAACAACTGTTCGGTCAATCAAAGGCAAAGCGTGCGCGCGAATTCTGATTGACAGTCTGCGCGCGTTCGGCGGCGCGCTGTGCGATGCTCCGGTGTGGGTCTTTGAAGCGAACGCGCAAAACGCGCCGTGCGCCGATTTGGCGGGCAACGGCGTGCGCGTCATTCCGTTGAATGTGCCAGAGGGCGTGCGCGATTACATTTTCGGCGACAAGGTGTACGCGTGCGCGCAAGCCGAAGCCATCGCGCCGCCGGACACGCAATCACTCGTCTGGATCGATCCGATCTGTGTCGTCGTCAGTCCGCCAGTGCTGTTCGATCTCGGCGCGGCGTTCGACGCGGCAGTACGCCCGGTGCACGTCCGCAACGTCGGCTTGCGCACGACCGATCCGCTCGACGAATTCTGGAAGACGATCTACGCGACGATTGGCGTGAACGATATTGCATCCACCGTCGAATCGTTTGTGGACGAACAGCGTTTGCGCGCGTATTTCAACTCGCACGCGTTTGCGATCAATCCGAAGAGAAATTTGATGCGCCGCTGGTTTATGCTGTTCGAGCAACTCGTTGGCAATCAAAAATTTCAAACGCGCGCCTGCGCGGATGAACGGCATCAAGTCTTTTTGTTCCAGGCGATCTGGAGCGCGCTGATCGCCACATCACTCGATCCGGAACGGATTCACATTCTGCCGCCGACGTACAACTATCCGTACAATCTGCACGCGCGCGTGCCAGCCGAGCGTCGCGCGCACGCGTTGAACGATCTCATCTGTTTCACGTACGAAGAACGCTCGATCCATCCGAACGAAATGACGGACATTGAAATTCGCGAGCCGCTCAAAGCGTGGCTCGCTGCACACCAGGAGGCAAAATGAAACGCTATCAAATCGAAATCGAAATTTTCGAAGGCAAGGGCGGACAACTCCGCAAACAAGGCGCGGAAATCATCTTCCCAGAAAATATGGAACGCGAAGGCATCTGCGCGTGGATGTATCGCGGCGATAGTCAGCACAGTTATCAAGCCGGGCAGCGGTTCAAATATCCGGAGGACACTGGGAAAATTTGCCCCTGGCTCCTCGCGGCGATAGATGGCTTCATCAAGGCGTTGCGTTACGGCGGCACCCTGCCCTGGGAATATCGCGGCACGCGGTACGAAAAAGTGATTGACCCGGATGGCATCACCACCGAGTTCGTGCATTGTCCCGATCCTGCCTCCGGCATCGTCGTCAAACTGATTCGCACGAAGATCGCGGACTAGGATTTTGACGCCAACCTTGTTTTGCGTTACACTTGAATCATTCTTGCCTTGTCTGTTTTTGGGAGAATTGCCAATGGACGATAAAAAACGCGCCGCGCGCATCCTGCTGGTTGACGACGAGTCCGCGATCACGGCGAACCTCGCGCCCTTTCTGGAACGCGCCGGGTATTGCGTCACCGTCGCGGAAGACGGCGAAGCCGCGCTCGCGCGCCTCCCGGAATTTTGCCCCGACTTGATCGTGCTCGACGTGCTGATGCCGCGCCTGGACGGGCGTCAGGTCTTGCGCCAGTTGCGCCAGAACGAAAACTGGACGCCGGTCATCTTGCTGACCCAGGTGGGCGCGCCCGCCGAACGCGCCGGCGCGCTTGATGAAGGCGCGGACGATTACTTGAGCAAACCGTTCGAACCGTACGAACTCGTCGCGCGCATCCGCGCCGTGTTGCGGCGCAGTCGCGCCGGCGCGCCTTCGCTGGCGGGCGCGCACTCACTTCGCGCCGGCGCGCTCGAACTGGATCGGCAATCGCGCCGCGCGCTGCTCGCGGGACGCGAGATTCCGCTCACCGCCAAAGCCGTTTCGATTCTCGAATATTTGATGTTGCATCCCGACGAAGGGTAGCACCCCACCTAATCGTGGAGGCTAACACCACTTCTTGATCAACTCTTTCATCGCGTTAGACGGTCTGCCGCGGTGTGAAGGTGGCACCCAGCGCGCCGGCGGCACGTGATAAGTGAGCAACT
>VGOB01000005.1 GCA_016865935.1 Chloroflexota bacterium
GGCAATTGGACGGCGTCCTCTGCGCGACGGTTTGTAGTGCTGGGCGAAGTCGTGGCGAACCAAGTCGAACAATATTGGATCATCCAGAATCCAATCCAACTCCTGCAAGATTGGATCGCTGGTTTGACACTCGGGAAAATTGGCAGGACGGATGTATCGGTCTATAATCATCGTGGACTCCAAGGGGAAAGTGGTTGTTCAGCGACTTCCATCTTACTCCCTTGGGGTCCCAATGCAAATTGCACTCAGTTTTGAATTTTCCAACAAGAACTAGGTAACTTGCGCGGCGCATCGGAAACGACGACCGCCACATTGCCGCGCCGACATGAAATCCAAAAGTCCACGCGATAGCGCGCGCGGTGATCGCGGATGACGATTTGGCGTTCCGCGCCGATGCCGGACGATTTGAGCGCGTCCCACAACGCGTCGTCCGCCGCGCTCTTGCCCAACAGATCGTTGATCTCGACCGCGCGCGAGAATTTATCTCCCGTCGTCCAGATGAACAAGATGCGCCGCCCGCTCCGGCTGACGATCGGACGCGGCAGTTCGATCAGCGCGCCGAGTTGCAATTGGTAGTACGCGTCGTTCGCGCGCGGATGATCGATTTCGTCGGGAAACAGATCGCGGCGGCGCACCAATTCGTGTCCGCGCACGGGCGCGTACTCACGAATCGTCCATTTGATTTCGCCAAACGACTTGGTCAGATAAAACGCGACATAGCGCGTTCGCGTCAAATGCGCCGGCGCGTGCTTCGCCGGGATGCGGTACCATCGTTCCGCGCGGACGATTTCCAAATCGCGCGGGTGGTTCAGCAACGCCACCAAGACAACGTCGTCCGCGTCCAATTCAATCTTCCTTGATGTGCGCGCGAATTTTTTCCGCGACGCGTTCCAATTCCTCGCGCGTCGGATTGCCGCGCGCGCGCCACGCGAGCTGCCGTTCCGTTTCCATGCGCGCCATCAAGCCATCGTTGAAAAAGCGCGGCGCGAGATGCGCGTGATAATGAAACACGGCTTGTCCGCCCGCGCGCTCATTCGATTGCAGAACCGTCAAGCCATCGGCGCTGAACGCGGCGCGCAACGCGCGCGCGACGATCCGCGCCGCGTGCATCACCGCTTTGCCGCTTTCGTCGTCGAGATCGAAAAGATTGCGGCAATGTTTTTTCGGAATGACGAGCGTGTGCCCTTCCATAACCGGATGAATGTCGAGGAACGCGAGCGCGTCCGCGCTTTCGTAAACAATCGCGGCGGGCGCGCGCTTTGCCGCAATCGCGCAAAAGATACAGTTGTAATCTACTTGCTCCATTGAAACTCCAAAAGATGACCGTTGACCGATGACGAACGACCGATGCACATTTTTGTCGGTCAACGGTCTTCCGTCTACGGTCGCCTATTTCAAAGCACTGCCAACACTTTAGCAAGGACGCCAATCGCGCGTTCGTACTCCGCAAGATCGAGATGTTCGTTCGGCGTGTGATCGAGCGCGGAATCGCCGGGACCGTACGCGACAATCGGACAACCCCACGCAGGACCAACGATGTTCATATCGGCGGTGCCGGTTTTCAGCGTGAACGCCGGCTTGCCGCCGACATCGCGAATCGCGTTGAGAAACGCGCGCACGAGCGCGTTGTTTTTCTCCGCGCGAAACGGTTCTTCTTCCGATGAAAACGCGACGTTCGCGCCATCAACATACTGCGCGATTTCTTTTTCGACGGCGGCAATCGTCAAGCCCGTCGGCACGCGCAACGTGACGCGCATTTTCGCGCGATCGGTGAAGCCGTCGTCGTCAGAATTGAGCGCGCGCAGCGACGCGTCGAGTTGATCGAACACGCGCGGTTTGTCGCGATTGTACTCGGCGGCAAACGTGGCAACGCGATTCCAAAACGCGACTGCGTCTTCAACCGCCGCGCGCGCGCCGCTTGCGGTGTGCGTCACCGATTTCGCGATTTCGTAATCCACGAGTACACGCCCCTTGTAACCAAGCGTGATGCGATCCCAGCCGCTCGGCTCGCCGATGATGCAGAACGCAGGCGCGTACTGCGTCAGCGCGTAGCGCGCGCCTTTCGACGTCGAACATTCTTCCTCGACCGCGCCGATGACGATGAAGCGGACATCCTCACACGCGCCAACGCGCGCGCACGCGGCGACGAACGTCGCAAGACAACCTTTGGCGTCCACCGCGCCGCGTCCGTACAGTTTTCCATCTTCGATGCGCGGCTCGATGTAACCGTGAAACGTGTCAATGTGTCCGAGCAAAACGATATCGCGCGCGCCTTCGCCGAGAATTCCAACCGCGTTCCCCGCGTCGTCCACAAACGCTCGAAACCCAAGCGCGTTCATCTGCGCGACGAGGTATTCGGACGCGGCGCGTTCTTGGATGGATGGGCTGTAGATGCGGACGAGACCCGAAAGGAGGTCATTGGGATCCATTTGACAAATCCAAACAGTTCTGTTATGATTTTCCCGTAGATCGGGTGGCTCACTGGACTCTTGGCTAAGAACCTTGACGAACGTGGGCTATAGAGCGCCGCGAGCGCCCCCCCGATCTTTTTACTTTACTGCCGCGAGAAACTCAGCTTCGGTAATTCGCTTGTCTTCGCGCAATTCCCCGCGCAACGTTCGGATTGCCAAGTCGTGCGCGGGCGAATTTTTGCCGACTTGTCCAAACGCAATTTGCTTTGGAGAAACGCGAACGCCTATCCGTGAAAAGCAAGCCAAGATCATTCCTTTGATCTCGCTTTCGTATCCCCAATACTCGACATCAATTATTACATACTTCACTTGAGGAATGCAATCCCTGAGCAACAGGTACACGGCGGCGGCAAGCATCCGTATCGCAATGCGTTTCTTGGACATCGGATGCTTTCGAGTTTGGCGCAGAAAATCAACCGCCGCGCGTTTGACGGGAGCAGGAATACGTATCGTGCGCCGAAGATCATTCGCCAGAGCAATGATCGTGTCAGCGCGCGTATACTCAATGTGAATGCTTTGATCGACTTCGGCGTCTGGCATTTTGCTACAGTTTACTCCGTCGGGCGAACCGATTCCGTAAATCGCGCACAACCAAACCAATGCGAATCGCGACAACCACCCCCAACGGAAGATACAGCGTACGCTCGATAACGGTCGGTGAACTCGCCAACGCGTCAGCGATAAAATTCCTCACCCACGGCAACATACGCGGAGGCAACGCATCAATCGGAAAGAATCCGACGCCGCGCGTTTCGGGTCCATTCTGAATCGCCGCGCCGCCGACCACGCGCCCTTCAAACAAGTGTCGGATACTGCCACCGCCTGGCGTCTGCGGATGCCAATATCGCCCGACTAAACGATCAATCGCGATTTCGTAGCCCGTTTCTTCGCGCGTCTCGCGAATTGCGGCTTGTTCGCGCGTTTCGCCCCGTTCGATCCCGCCGCCTGGCAAAACCCAAACGCGAAAGTCTTCGCGCTTGACCATCAAGACGCGCGTGCGATCTTCATCGAAAACAATCGCGGTTGCGCCTTCGGTTGGCATCGCTATTCAGATTCTCCCGCCGCCTCCAAAATCTCCGCAAATAGATCACCAGAGATCCGAAAGTCATCACCTTGCATCGCTTCCATCAATGGGCGCACGACAGGAATCAGTTTTCTACGTTTCGCGCGCAGCAGCAACCCCAGACAACCGATGATTGGAATTCCCAGCGATTGCGCCAAGCGACGCGCGGCAAGGTCATCAAGGATCAATTCCGTCGCTTTGAGCTCCAATGCTAACGCAATCGCTTCACGCTCACCTGCGCCCAAACGCGCCATTGTGATCCTCGCCGCCAACGGTTGCGTCAGAGCTCGCCCTTCCACCCAATCAGGCAATTGCATTGAACCAAAAACTTCTTGACGTACTGCGGACGGAATATGCAATCGCCCCATCACCGCGCGCAAAAGGTCGAGTCGCCCCACGCGCTCAAAGACAATGAACGGGCTCGAATTGGCGACGTAGCGCGCGCTACTCACTCCTGCCTCCGCGCAGCGTTGATCTCGTCTTGAACTTCCTGCCGATCCAGATCAAAGAATGGAACCCCCACGCGTGAGGCATAGCGAACGAATTCAAAGCGCGCCATCCCAAGCAGTTCCGCCGCTCTGCCACTTGAGATTTCCCGACGACGATACATTTCGAGGACGAGATACTCTTTCAATTTGTCTTCGGGGCGACCAACGTGATGCAAGAGATCAACCAATTCACGATCTACTTCCATCGTTACGGTACTCATCCTTCACCTTCCTTTGTCACATTCAGCACCTGCTCAATCGCGTCCGCCACCGCATCCAAATCACTTTTCTCGATCACGAGCGGCGGCAACAGACGCAACACGTTCAACCCCGCCGGCAGCGCGAGCACGCCGCGCTCCATCAACGCCGCGAGGTACGGCGTCACCTTTTTCTTCAACTCGACGCCGATCATCAAACCCAGCCCGCGCACTTCGCGAATCAGCGGCGATTCGATCCGTTGAAGGCGACCGCGCATATACGCGCCAAGTTCCGTCGCGCGAGCCGCGAGATTTTCGCGCTCCATAAATCCGATTGCCGCGACCGCCGCCGCGCACGCGAGCGGATTTCCACCGAACGTCGTCCCGTGAATCATCGGCTCCAACTTTTTCACGCGCTCGCCGATCATCACCGCGCCCATCGGCAAGCCGCCGGCGATGGATTTGGCAACGCAAACAAAATCGCCTTCGATGCCATAATGCTCCGACGCAAACATCTTGCCCGTGCGGCAAAAGCCCGTTTGCACTTCGTCCACGATCAACATCGCGCCGCGCTCGCGGCAAATCTCCTGCAAGCCGATCAAGAATTCGCGCGATCCAGGTCGCACGCCGCCTTCGCCTTGCACGACTTCGACGATGACGCCCGCCGTTTTATCGGTGATCGCTTCGCGCGCTTTGTCTAGATTGTCGTACGGCGCGTGCGAAAAATCGGGAACGAGCGGCAGAAACGGATCACGATATTTCGGCTCCCAGGTCGCGGAGAGCGCGCCCATCGTGCGTCCATGAAAGCCGCGCATAAACGCGACGAAGCCCGTACGCCCCGTGCTGTACCGCGCGAGTTTGAGCGCGGCTTCAATCGCCTCCGAGCCCGAATTGCAGAGGAAAACGCGATTCGCGTGGTTCGGCGAAATTCGCGCGAGCGTCTCTTCGATTGCCGCGCGCTTGTCGTTGTAAAAAATTTCGGTGAGCGAAATGAGCGTGCGCGCCTGTTCGGCAATCGCTTCCGCGACAATCGGGTTCGCGTGTCCGACGTTCGCCGTGCCTTGTCCGCCGACACAATCAATGTACTCGCGTCCATCGGCATCCCAGACGCGCGCGCCTTGACCGCGCACAATCGCGAGCGGGCGTTTGCTGCTCACGCCTGAGGTGTATTTCGATTCAAGTTCGACGATGCTCGTCATTGATGCTTGACTCCTATTCCTGTTAGTGATACAATTAGACTAAAGACGGAGACTCGAAAGGGATTCCCGAAACAAAACGGTTCAACCGTTTTACCCCCTTGCCGACAAGGTCGTCCTCTGCTGGCTCCCCGTTGGGATGTCCATAGTGGCGGCTTTCCTACGCCTTGCGCGTAGGATAGGCAAGGGGGTGTTATTTTTCAGGGCAATTGCAACAAAACCTTCAACCTGGAATCCACATAGTCATCGTACATGGATTCGCCGTGTGAAGTCCTTTCCGCCAGAACTCCAGCGACCATATCAGCGAATTGCAGACCGTCTTCGCGTTTCGATTCTTTCAACACAATGGCTTTGAAAATGCGTCCGCGTTTTTGAGTTCGCCCAATGTTGGAAAGATACTGCCTCAATCGTTGGACGAATCGCGGCTTCCGCTCACCATCAATCACCAAAATCGCTTCCGATAATTCATCCACCGAAGAGTGTTTGACCATTTCCCCTACGGCGTACTCGTACATCTCCTGCTCGCCCCATGCCTCTGCCTCGTGCGGCAGACGCGCTTTGTTCACGATCGCCGCGCGAATTCGCAAATCGAGCGAGCGCAACAAAACGAAAAACGCGGCGCGCACTGCAACTTTGCGCGTATCGTGATAGCGAAACTCGAATGCCGCAGGCAAGTTCAACGCGGCGCGCAAACGACGCAATTCCGCGCGCAAGTTTTCAGGATCGGTCGTCTCGACCATTGCCAAGACGAAATGCGGTGACGCGCCTTTGCGAAGGTTCCCGCCCGCATCGCCACTCTCATCCAAAAACGCGTAGACGGTCGAGCGTGCTCTAGTCATCATTCAATCACCGTCCCCTTGCCTTCCCGCGCGCGTTGAAGCGGCTGTTCCACGCGACCATCCGCGAAAATCACTTGCTTGACGCCCAGCCCCAGCGCCTCGCTTGCGCCCAGCACTTTTTTCTTCATCCGCCCTTCCGCAAAATCAATAGACGCTTCGACGCGATTCCTGTCGATCCGCGCGATGAGCGACGCTTCGTCGGGGAAATTCCGCAACAAGCCAGGGACGTTCGTCAAAATGATCAACTGCTCCGCGCCGAGCGCGCCCGCGATCATCGCCGCGGCGCGGTCGCCGTCCACGTTGATCGCGTCGCCTTGATAACTGATCGCAAGCGGCGCGATGACGGGAACGTACGCGCGTTCCAACAACGCGCGCAACAGATCGGCGTTCACTTTTTCGACGCGTCCCGTGTAATCGTCGCGCAAAATTCTTTGGCGACCATTTTCGACGATACGGATCGCGTCCTTGCGCGTTCCTTCGAGCAAACGACCGTCCACGCCGCTCAACCCAATCGCGTTGACGCCGAGTTTCTGCAAACGTTCGACGAGAAACGTGTTGACCTTGCCGCACGCCGCCATCACGAAAACTTCGAGCGTGTCGCGATCAGTATAGCGCGACGTGAAACCTTGCGGCGAGGTGACGTGCCGCGCGGGATGCCCCAGTTTTTCGCCGAGCGCGTCCGCTTCTTTGCCGGTGCCGTGCATCAGTACGATTTGTTTTCCACTTTTTGCCAAAACGCCAATGTCCGCGCAAACGTGATCGAGGTTAATGCCGGACGAGCCACCGATTTTGATAACTATCATATTGGATGCAACCCTGGGAATTCCAATCCCACTCGCTCATCGAATCCGCACATCAGGTTCATCGCTTGCACCGCGCTGCCCGCCGCGCCTTTCATCAAGTTGTCAATCGCGCAAAGCGAAACTGCGCGTCCGGTCGCTTCGTCAATCTCAAAGCCGACATCCGCGTAATTCGACCCCGACAAAATTTTCGGTTCGGGGTAGCGATAAATTCCCGTCTTGTCTTTGACGATGCGAACGAAAGGTTCGTCTTTGTATGTGCTGCGATACGCGCGCCACAAATCTTTTTCCGTCGTTCCCGCTTTCAAAAAGCAATGTGCCGTCGCCAATACGCCGCGCACCATTTCGATCGACGTGATCGAAAGATGCACGTTCGTCAAGCCAAGTTCCTGCTCCACTTCGCCGGTGTGCCGATGCCCGACCGCCGAGAACGTCCGCACCGCGCCGCTTCGTTCCGGATGATGCGACGCGAGCGATGGCGAGTTGCCGCCTTCGCTCGATCCGACTTTGATGTCCACGATGATCGGGCGCGTCGCGTCGAGCAAGTTGGCGCGCACAAGCGGCAAGAGCGCAAGATTCGTCGCGGTTGCGTTACATCCGACGCCGCTGATATTTTTCGCCTCGCGCATTTCCGCGCGATGCAATTCGGGCAAGCCGTAGACGAATTTGTTGACCCAGTTCGGCGCGCGATGCGGTTCGCCGTACCATTTTTCGTACGCCGCCAGATCGCGCAAACGAAAATCGGCGGAGAGATCGATCAGACGCGGCGCGCGCGCGGAGAGCGCGTCGATTCGTTTCTGCGCTTCGCCGTGCGGCAGCGCGACGAACAGCACATCGCACGGCGCGATTTGATCGGGCGTGGTGAATTGCAACTTGGTGCGCCCGCGCAAATTCGGATGGACGTTGTAAAGATATTCGCCGACGTGCGACTCTGAAGTGACCTGCGCGAGTTCGACGCTGGGGTGTGCGAGCAACAAGCGCGCGACTTCGCCGCCTGCGTAGCCCGAGCCGCCGATGATGGATGCTGTGATCATTCGTCTTTCGTCCTTTGTCAAGATGTCGCGCAAAACTCACTCACCACATCGTACAACACGCGCGTGCCGAACAACAGATTGTCAATCGAGATGCGCTCGTTGTGACCGTGCACCGTATCCAGTTCTTCCATCGGCGCGAGCATCGGACAAAAGCCGTAGACGCGCGTGCCCAGTTTCGTCACGTGCCGCGCGTCCGTCGCGCCGACGACGAGGTACGGCAAGACCGGCGCGTTCGGCGCGTGCCGCGCCATCACGCGCGCGATCGTTTCGAACAGCGGCGTCTGATGTTCCGATTCGCGACCCGGCGTGTTGTCCTGAAATTCGATCTCGACACTGTTGCCAATGATGGGACGCAACTCGCGCAATAGATCATCGGAGGAAAAACCGGGCAACAAGCGCGCGTCGCACTTGGCTTCCGCCACCGACGGAATCACGTTGATCTTCGTGCCGGCGTTGAGCATCGTCGGCGTGACGGTGTTGTGCAACATCGCGTAGATCATCGAGCGCATACTTTCGTCAATCGGCAAACGTTTCATCACCGCGTCGTACTGTTTGGGATCGAGCAGCGCGGGCAGTTGCGACGCGTACGGCTGACCCAGTTTCGCGGCGATGCCTTCGAAGAATACGCGCACCGTCGGCGTGACGTGCAGTGGGAACGCTTCGCGCGCCGCGCCGATTTTCTGGATCGCGTCGGCGAGTTTCAGTACGGCATTATCGGAATGCGGTTGCGACGCGTGCCCCGGTCTGCCGCGCGTTCGCATTGCAAAACGCGCCGTTCCTTTTTCGCCGGTCTGGCACGTGAAAAATTTCTTGCCCAGAAATTCGATCCCGAATCCGCCGCCTTCGTTGATCGCGTACTCGGCGCGAATGAGCTCGGGATGATGTTGGACGATCCAGCCCGCGCCCAATCGTCCGCCCGCTTCTTCGTCGGCGTTGCCCATAAAGATGATATCGCGCGCCAACGCTTTGCCTTCGCGCTTGAGCAACAGCATCGCCATCAATTCCATCGCGGCGAGGCCCTTGGTATCGAGCGCGCCGCGTCCCCAAACGTAGCCGTCCACGATTTTGCCGTCGAACGGCGGGTGCGTCCACTTGTCCGGCTCGACCGGCACCACGTCGAGGTGAACCATCAAGAGCAGTGGCGCGGCGCGTCCATCGCCCTTCAAGCGCGCGATGACGTTGCCGCGCCCCGGTGCGGATTCCAGAATCGTCGGTTCGATGCCTTCGCGCTGGAAAACTCCGGCGAGGTATTCTGCCGCTTGCGTTTCGTTGCCCGGTGGATTCGTCGTATTGATCCGGATTAGGTCTTGAAAATAGCGCGTCACTTGCTCACGCACTTCATTCCAGTTGTGCGACATTGTGTTATTCCCTCCAGTTTTGTCGGGCACGTTCAAAGATCTCCTCAATGGTCTGCCCTTGGTAAAGCTGCCGTGAAACTTCCACATAATCCGTCGGTTCGCGATGCACGAGCGCGAGAAAGCGCAGCGCGGCGGCGGGTCCCAGGGCGCGATTCAATGCTTCAATTCCACCGATTCGAATTTCGGTGTCATTCAGTATTTTCGTTTGCTTCACGGGTTGTCTCCTATTCGCCCCCGATAAATTCAATCGGGTTCATCACCGCAAACGCGAGTGTCAAACGTCGCGCTTGCTTTGCCAAACGATCATCGCATGTCAGAAACAATTGTGCTCCGCTATGAATAGCGCAAGCCAAATGGATCGCATCTTTCGCCCATAGATTCGTTTGCGATTGCAGCGATTTGGCAAGCCGATAAATGTCGTCGCTGGGGCCCAATCGTTCTTGACACAGCAAAGCCAATCGCAAGACTTCGATCTTGCGTTCTGGAAAAGGGCACAAGAGTGTTTCATCCTGATGCATAAACGACCAAACCAGACGAATTTCACGGCGTTCTGCGCGGCTGAATACTTCCTGACACGCCAATGCTTCCATTTGGATTTTGATCTGGCTTGGATCATCAAAACTGCGTTGAAAGCAATTATAATCCAGATAGATGATGTTCATCCGCGTCTCATGGAATCGGATGTTCCAAAGAATGGTACAGCCGATTGCTAAAATCAGTCATCACGATTTCGTACGCCGCGCGTCCCAAGACGCGCGCGAACTTTTCGTTTTCCAAGACGACGCACGCGCCGTCGTCAATGCCCCAGGCGCGCCGCACGCGCGCGCGCACCATCGCATCGAGCAGATGCGGCAGCGCGTTGTCCGCCGTGAAATGCGCGCCGACAAGCAGATCGTCCACCAATCCCAAACCCTCGGCGATGCGCGCGCCCGCGTCCTCTTCGCCGGGATGGAACGCGCAGACGCGCGACACGATGAGCGCGCCCGCCGAACAGCCCGCGATCGGAATGCCGCGCGCGTACCGTTCGCGTAGCCGCGCGCGCAGCGGCTCGGTTGCGTACAATCGTTGATACGTTGGCGCGTGTCCACCGCCGATGAAAATACCCGTCGCGCGTTCCAGGGTCGCGGCAACTTGATCCACATCGAATTTGCCCGCGTGGTCTGGCACGATCACGTCGTAACGCGATGCGCCGCGCGCTTGCCAGGCGCGCGCATACTCGGGCACGTACGTTTGCCAATTGCGTCCACCTTGCAACAAGAGCGCGATCCGCGCGTTGCGCCCGCCGGACGCCGGAACGAATTCTTCCGCCGCTACATCGAACGCGGCGCTGCCGCCGAGAAGAAAGAGTTGGCGTACCGTCATCCGATCTTTCTGCCTTCCTGAATGAATTGGATGATTTCGGCTGTCGTTACGCGCAAGTCCACGCCTTTGACATCCAATGGAGAGCGTTTTCGTCGTTCGGGTCGAATAACGAAAGTGCGTCCATTCTTGGCTTTGACCTTCGCCACACCTTTTCGCTCGGCTTGATCCAAAAGCGACTCCAAATTCGGTCGCCCCCTTATCTTTGTCCTCGTCATTGTCATTTCGATACCTCCAGCACCTGCGCCTGTTCATGTTGCGCGTTCCGAATCAGATTCTGATCGAGCGACAGCAAGGGACACCGATGCTTGAGCGCGCATTGAATCAGATACGCATCATATGCGTAAATGCCAAGAGCATCTGCAATCTGGATTGACTGATCCATTTCGATATCCACAAATTCGATTGGAATTTCTTCGTATGCCCGAACCGCCTGACGCGCCTGATCCAAGGTAATCCGTTTGCGCTTGAGCATCGCAGACAGCGCATTGCCAATTTCCCAATGAATTGAATTGGGTGCGATCAAATCGGCGCCTTGGGTGAGTTCAATCAAAGCGCTCTTCTCCGGCTCGTTCGCAATCACAGCCACGATCACAGATGCATCCACGACAATTCTCATTTGCGCCTCCACGCCGCGCTTGCGCGCTCCGTCTACCTGACCTGCCGCGCCGCCGCGACCGCTTTTTGCGCGCCTTCTTCCAACGTTTCCGCCGTGATCATATTCGCGTCCGCCAGAATCTTGCGCCCCTCTTCCGCGTTCGTGCCGACGATGCGCGCGACCATCGGCACGCGCGTCCGCACTTCCTTCAACCCGTCCACGATCCCGCGCGCCACCTCGTCGCCGCGCGTAATGCCGCCGAAAATATTGAACAGCACGCATTTCACATTCGGATCGGAGAGAATGATGTCGAGCGCGGTCTTGACCTTGTCGGCTTTCGCGCCGCCGCCGATGTCGAGAAAATTCGCCGGTTCGCCGCCGTAGAATTTGATCACGTCCATCGTCGCCATCGCCAAGCCCGCGCCGTTCACCATACAACCGATATCGCCGTCGAGCTTGACGTACGACAGCCCGGCGTTGCGCGCGCGCAATTCTTCAGGCGATTCCTCATCCACGTCGCGCAACTCTTCCAAATACGAATGGCGGTACAACGCGTTGTCGTCCGCAACGATTTTTCCATCCGCCGCAATCAGTGTGTTCCCGCCCGTGACGACGAGCGGATTGATTTCGGCAAGCGACGCGTCGGTGCTCAAGAAGACTTGATAGAGCGCGAGCGCAATCGCGGTGAAATCGCGCACGAGCGCTTTGTCTATGCCCATTCCGAACGCGAGCGCGCGCGCCTGGTGATCCAGCAAGCCATACGCCGGATCGATTTTCGCGCGGATGATTTTTTCGGGCGTCGTCCGCGCGACCTCTTCGATCTCCACCCCGCCCGCCGCCGAGCCCATCATCGTCGCGCATTTCGCCGCGCGATCCACGACGATCCCAAGATAGATTTCTTTTGCGATGTGGATCGCCTCGTCCACCAACACTTTGCGCACCGGCAAACCCTTGATCGTCATCGTCAAAATTTGATCGGCGAATTTTTCCGCCTCGTCGGGCGTGTGCGCCAACTTGATGCCGCCCGCTTTGCCGCGCCCGCCGACCAGCACTTGCGATTTGATCACGACTTTTTTCCCCATCTGCGCGGCGATCTGCCGCGCCTCTTCCGCGTTCGACGCGACCTTGCCGTTGGGAATCGGAATGCCGTGCCGGGCAAAAATCGCCTTTGATTGATACTCGTGTAGTTTCATCTTTCCCTCTTTGGATTTTCGATTTTCGGTTTTTGATTTCCGATGGACTGCCCAATCAAAAATCGGAAATCCCAATTGCATTATAGTCGCGTACCGCTAAAAATTCAAGACGCGGGAATCGGAAAAATTTCCAGATCCCCGCGCCGCCTGACCGCGCGTCACTTGTTCTCAATCGTCAACTTGTGGCTGTGCCAGCGAAATTCCAGCGCGCCACGTGAAAAACAGACCCAGCCCCGTGACCATAAAATACTGAACGGCGTGCGCGCTCAACGCGATGCTCGCGGCAAGCGTCGGGTTCACGCCAAACGCCGCCAGCGCGAACACGCCCGCCGCTTCGTACGGACCCAAGCCGCCGGGCGCGGCGGGGATCATAATTCCCAGGTTGATGATGCCCGTCATCAACGGCGCGGCAGCCGCGCGCCAAGACACGTCGGGCAACGCGCCGAACGCGCACAACATCGCGAAATACGCGAGCGCATCGAGCGACCACACGCCGAGCGAGAGCGCCCCAATCGCCGCGACCTGCCCCGCCGATTTGAACGCGTGCAAGCCGACGACGAACGCGTTCAACATTTTTTCGATTCGCGCGGCAAGCGCGCCGGGCAAACATCGCGTCACCACGCGCACGCTCGTCAACACGCGATCTGCGCGCGCCAAGAGCAACAACAACCCCGCCAGCGCGCCGCCGAACAAAATCACCGCGAGCGCGACAAGCGTCTGCACTCCGGCAGGGAATACCAAGCGCAAGGGAATGGACGCGCCGAGCGCGATCAGCAGAAAAACAATCACCATCATTCCATCCGCCACGCGTTCGGCGACAATCGTCGCCAAAGCCATCGTCTTGGACAAACCCTCGCGCGTCCCCAATAAGTACGCGCGCGCAAATTCGCCGGGGCGACCGGGCAAAAGATTGTTGAACGCAAAGCCGATGATCAAAGGGGAAAACAAGCGCGCGAACGGAATTTTTTTCGTCGGCGCGAGAAACTTTTGCCAGCGCGCGGTTCGCAAACCGTACCCCGTCAGCCAGCAGAGCGCGGCAAGCGCGATCAGGCGATAATCGGCGGAAATCAAAGTATGCGCGAGTTTCTCGAAATCGACGCGATACAACGCGAGCGCGAGAAAAAGCGCGGTGAGGAGAAAACTGAGCGCGAGGGGGAGGAGGCGTCTTGGGTTCAAATTCAGAGGGGGAGAGAGGGAGACCAGGAGGCATTTTCTCCCGCGCTCCCACTCTCCCTCTCACGTGATCTAGGGTTTCGCAAACACCAATATCCGATGGTTGCCCGAATCGGCGACGTACAAATTTCCTTGCGCGTCGAACGCCAGTCCGGTAGGCAGATTGAACGACGCGAGATCCGCGCCGCGCGTTCCAAAGACCGCCAGCAGTTTGCCGTCGTTGGAAAATTTCAAGACGCGCGATCCTTCCGGATCGGTCGCAAAGACATTCCCCTCCGCATCTACGGCGAGGTACGGCTTGTTCACCACCGATTGGCTTTCCCACGCCGGCACCGCCCACTGCGCGAGGAAATTGAAATCGGCGTCGAATTTTTGGATCCGCAAGTTCCACGTATCGGCAACGAAAATATTCCCTTGCGCGTCCAGCGCGATGCCGACTTGCTCCAGGAATTTCCCGCCGTCCGATCCGACGCCGCCGTACTGCGCGACGGGCTCACCGTTCGGAGAAAATTTCAGCACGCGCTTGTTGCCCGTATCGGTGACGAGCACATTCCCTTGCGCGTCGATCGCGATGGAACGCGGTCCGTAGAACATTTGCGGATTCACATTCGCGACGCCGCGCGTGTCGCCGTTCACGCCCCAGGTCGTCAGGAATTTTCCGTTCGCGTCGAATTTCTGGATGCGATGATTCCAGGTATCGGCGACGTAGACATTGCCCGCCGGATCGACCGCGATGCCCCAAGGTTGATTGAACGTACTCGGCGGCGGCGCGACATTATCGGGACTGCGCGCGCCCCACGCCAGCAAAAATTCGCCGGTCGCCGAAAGTTTTTGAACGCGATGGTTGTCGGAATCGGCGACGTACAGATTGCCGCGCGCGTCCAGCGCGAGATTGCGCGGAAACGCGAATTGCGCGTTGCCGCGTCCTTCACTGCCAAGGGCGCGCGTGGCGGTGAGTTTCACAAATTTCTTTTCGTACTCGTCTTCCAGCGCCGCCTCCGCGGGCAGTTGCCCGGCGTAATTCCACAACAACGCGGCGACATCTTTGCGAACGTAAAACGAAAAGTTGTGAACGTAGGGCCACTGACTGGCGCTTTCCTTGTAGCGATGATAGAACCACGCGTTGAACAAATCGGCGCGCTGTTGCGGCTCGGTGAAATAGCCGAGGACGCGTTCCGCGCTCAGGTCTTTGTATCCTTCGAGGGGCCACCAGATCAATTTGTACTGACGCTTCAAGTACTTGGTGCCCAGGAACGGCTTGACCGTTTCTTCGTTCTTGGGTCCGACGATCACGACCGGCGCGTCGAACATCGCGTTGGGATTCGCGCCGTAGAAAAACGCGTTGCGATAATTGCGCAAGTACCACACAAAGGGCCAGGACGAATCGTCGTCGTACGCAACTTTGATCTTGCCGTCTTCGCACTGGATATTTTGCGCCTTCGCCGGGTTGATCTGCGCGCACAAGCGGCGCGACAAATCTTCGATCTCGCGCATCGCGATCACATTGTCGTGCGACCCTTGCGCGTAAATCATCGTCTCGGACGCGACATCCGGATTGATGTACACCGCCATTGCCGCGAAACGGACCGTCAGCGCGACCAGCACGGCGACGAACGACACCGCGACGATGCGCGCGATCTCGCGCGCGGCAAAGCGGCGTCCGACAGCCACCAGCAGCGCGAGCGCGAACGCGAGCATCGCGAGCGAAACGAGGAATCCCACCGTTGCGCTCTGTTGCGCCAGTCCGTACCCCTGGAACGGCGACGCGCCGGCAATCAGCATCGCGAACGCGACGAGCGCGAGCGGGATGAGCAGGGCGAGCCAGATCGCGCCGCGCGCAATCAACGCGCGCCAATCGGCGTGCAGCAACTTGTCCAACGCCCAGCCCGCCGCGAACGCGAGCGGAATCGTCAAGTGAATCGTGAGCCAGGGCATTTTTTCGCCCGCCCAACTGAAAATGATCAACACGCCCGCGACCCAGGTGAAGAGAAATGTCGGAAACGCGCTAGCCGGATCGTCCGGATCGTACGTCGCAAAGAACGTCAGCGGCAAAAGCAGCGCGACGAACACAATCGTCACTTGATCGAGTAGCGGCGATCGCATCTCGGCGGGCGCACTCAGCGCGAGCAGTGGCGCGCGAATGCCCACATAGTACACGATGATCCACAGCATCCACGCGAGAAGGATGAACAAGCGCCCCGGGCGATAGGTCCACCAGTACCACGCCATCGCCGCCACGCCAACAAAGTACGGCAACAGTTCGTACATCGGTAGCAACACGAGCAGATAGTAATGTCCGGGCTGACCGCCGCGCATCACCTCCTGTTGCGACAGCCAGTACCCGAGCGAGCCGAGCAAGCCGGTGAAAAATCCGCCGCCGTTCGTAAAGATCGTCGTGAAAAAGACGATGAAGATGGGCCAGAACAAGACCGCGCCAATCATCCATACACGCGAATTCCACCATACGCCGATCAGCGCGGACAAAACGATCATGGCGACCGTCAGACCCAGCACGCGCCAGATCACATCTTGTTGCGATTGCGCGATCGCGGTCAACGCGTTGATGTCGCTGAACGCGGCAATCGGGAAAAAGTCGGTTTGAAACGCGCGCTTCCACACGACGTTCAGCGCGTAAAACAGCGCGGGCGTCAACAGCGGCAAGGAAAACGTTCCCAGCACGACGGCGAGATCGAAACTGGGAATCGCGCGATAATCGGCGGGCGGCGCGGCAGGGTCCAGCGATTCCGGATCGTCCGGCGCGTCCGCCGGTTTCCGACCCAGCCACGCGCGCGCGATGAAATACGCGATGCTGACGCCGAAGAACGGAATGCCGAAGAGCGCGGCAAACAGACCGAGCGCGAGATTGCCCCACTTGACGCGCGCGCGCAAGTACTCGAACGTGAAATGCGCGCACAAAAAGACCGCGAAGATCGCGACGAAGATGAACGTCGTCTCCATCGAAGTGTACGCGAGCGCGAGCAACGCCGCCGCCGCGATCAGCCAGATCTCTTTGCGCTCGTCGAAATATTTCCAGATCGCCAGCGCGAGCAAGACGACGAACAGTTCGACGTAAATGTCGTGCCGATTAAAGCGCGAATAGTACAACAGGGCGGGCGAAATCAATAACATCGCCGCCGTGGCGACCCAGCCGCGCTTACCCAGCCACTGGCGGAAAAAGTACGGCAGTGCAACCAGGATGATGCCGAAGAGCGCGTTCGGCAGACGCGCGGTTGTGTCGTTATCGCCGAAGAGGAAATACGTAAACGCGGTCAAGTGATACAGGAACGGACCGTGATAGATCGGATTGTGCTGATAGCCGCGACCCGTGTACAAGTTCCACGACCAATCGGTGTGAATCGCTTCGTCGTGATTCCACGCGCGGTACGATAAATCCCACAACCGCGTCAAGATCGAAAGCGCGATCAACGCGATGAGCAACGCGCGCGTCCAATCTATTTTCATCACGGCAAAAAGCGGGGTGGCGAGAAAATGTTTTTGTTCGTCTTCCATTGTCGTTTGACCTATTGAAGAATTGCAAATTAGGAATTGCGAATTGCGCGATCACATTTCGCGTTTCATTCCGGTTGCCGCATCCACAAAGTCACACTCGACGCATCGAGCGCGCCGGCGTCGCGGAAGAGCAGCCAGCGTAGCCAGCCCGCCGACGCGCCGGTCACGCGCCGCGTTTCCAGCGTGTAGGTTTGTCCCATCCAATCGGCGGCGGGCGCGGACGCGCGTCCGGTCGCCAAGAACACTTGCGCGCCCTGCGTCACCGCCGGACGCGCGACGAAACGCGCGTTGCGAAAATCGCGCAAGGTCCACGCGACGATGGGACTCGCCGAATCGGCGACGACGTTCAACGCGGACGAGTCATTCGCGCGCCAGCGCGAAATATCGCGCAGATCGCTTTCCAGATCGCGCACATTGGCGGACGCCGCGCGCGCCACCAGATACTCGCGCGCGTTCAGCGCGGCGGCGTAATTCAGCGTCGCCGTCTGGCGGAACGTCCACAGCGCGAACAGCGTCAGCACGAGCGCCAGCGCGATCGTCGGCGCGCGTCGCCAGCCGACGGTGGCGACGATCAAGAACGCAACCGCCGCGAGCGCGATCACGATCAGCGCGAACACGATTTGCAGATCGAGCGCCGGATTCGCGAGGCGTTCCCAGCCGAACACGCGCGCCAGCACCGCCGTCACCGCGAGCGTGCCGCGCGTCGCCAGTTCGACGACGACCAGATACAAGAACGCGCCGATGACGCACGCAAAAACATAAACCGGGATTTCTTGCGCGAGCAAAAACTCGGCGTCCGTTTCGCGCGCGGCGCGCTCCAGCCACGCGCCGATGTACCAACCGGCGAGCAGCGTCAACGGCACGACGAGGACGACGACGCGCGCCGGCGTTTTGTCCGCGCCCAGCGAATACGCGATGAACGCGACCACGATCCAAAACGTCAGCGCGTTGAAAAACACCCGCGCGCGTTCGTTCAGGACGACGATGCCCAACTGGATCAACGCGACGAGACCCAGCCCCAGCGCGATCGGATCGTAGACGAGGAGCACGCGCAGGGGATCGTAAAAAATCGCGCTCGGCGTTAGTCCGGCGAGCCACGCGCCAAACAACTCGAACGCCGCGCCGATCCCCTCGCGGCGCAAGGTGAACGTAGTGGCAACGCCAAGAAAGACAACGCTGAATAAAAAGATCGCTGATTGCTGACCGCTGACCGCTGACCGCTGACCGCTCGATCCGAAAACGGAACTGGGGAAAAAACGCGAGAGGAGGAGGAAGAGCGCGAACGCGAGCGCAATCGTCCAGACTTCGCGCGCAGAGACAAACGCCAGCGCGACAAAGATCGCGGCAAGATTCACATCGCGCGTCGCGCGATCCACCAGGTAGCGCCAGCCGAACGCGAACGCGGCGAGCGCGCACGTCACCGCGATCAGCGCGCCGTCGAGCGTGCGCGAGAAGAAAACGAGCGACGGCGAAAAGACGAAGAGCGCGCTCGTCACCAACGCGCCGACGCGTCCCAGTTCGCGGCGCAAGAGCGCGGGCAGCAGAATCAACGCGCTGCCGAACAGCGCAGGGAGCAATCGCGCCAGCGTGTCGTTCGCGCCGAAGAGCGCGAACAATATCGCGTTGCCGGTGAACAACAAGGGACTGCCGATGAACGCGTCCGGTTTGCCCTGCACAAAATTCCACGCTGCCAACGCCTGACGCGCTTCATCGGCTGCAAGCGGCGCGTCGCCCAACACGAGCAGGCGCGCGAACAAGCCGCACAGCGCGAGCGCGCCGTACAATGCGACTTCGATGGTCACGCGCGGAAACGCGCTGGCGCGCGCTTTGATTTTATCGTCCGTAAATTCTAACATCGCCATATTCAAACACCAGCGTCATCACTCGGCTGAATTTTTCGATCTGGGTCTTGGTCAGACCGTACAGATTTTTCTCTTCCCGACCGACGACGACGAATTTTATAGCATACTTGTCGAGCAAAGTCAAAGTTTCTTTCGGATCGATCGTTTGGTAGATTTGGTGTACGTCCGCCGCGCGATCGACTCCCGCCGCGTCGTCTTTGAAAAACTTGGAACCGCCGCGCCACTGCGATTCGTGCCCCGCCCACCCCAACACCGTCGGCAAGCCGGTCGCCATTGAGATGCGATTGCCGTACGAGTACTCGCCGCCGGGCGATTCGAGCGTGACCGCGCCGCGCGGCGCGTTCGCGCGCAGCCACTCGATTGCCGCGTAATCGCCGGGATTGCTCTCGCGAATCCACGCGATTCCGTCGAGCGTCGGCGGCTTGGCAAAATCGTCTGCGCGATTCGGGATCGCCAGCGCGGGATAGATCAGACTCGCGCCGAACAACGCCGCGAACGCGCTGAACCACGCGATGCGCGCGACGACCTCTCCCCCAACTCCTCTCCTGCGAGGAGAGGGGCGCGCGCGCGCGATGTAAAACACCGCGTACGCCGATGCAATCGAGAGCAATGTCCAAGATTGGAAATAGAACTTGAAGACGGTGTTCATCCGCGTCCCGAATTGATCGCGCAGATAAACGAACTCGACGCCGAACGTGAGCAGCCAGCCGGTGAACGCGAGGAGCAGCGCGAAGAACGTGCTCGCGTCTGCGAGATGCTCGCGCGCAAGCACGAGCGTCACCACGAGCAAAATCGTCAGCACGATAAAGAGCCAGGGATCGGAAACGAGCGGACCGAAGAAAGCCAGCAGAACGCTCGCGAGAAAATTATCTCCGGCGGCAGGGAACACCGCGCGCGCCTGCTCGCGCAAATGCGGACTCGCCGCGACGATGACGAGCGCGAGTGCCATCACCAGCACCGGAAACGCGAGCAGCGCGGTGAGCGGCGTCAGCGCGTGGTTGAGTCGTTCGCGCGCAGAAACGCCGCGGCGCTCGAACAGCAAGCGCGCGAGAAACGCGCCGAGAATGAACACGAACAAGCCGAACATTACGAGGTACTGATGCAAGCGCGTTTTGACGAAGAGCGTCGGCAGAATGCCACCTGCCTGCGATTGAAAGCCGAGATAGAATGGCAGGTACAACAGCACGCTCAGCGCGCCGAGCGCGACGACGAAGAACGCGAGATCGCGCGTTGCGTCGCGATTCCATTCACCGTTCGCGCGATAGCGCGCCACCGCAAACGCGGCGACGAGAATAAAACCGTAGGGGAGAATGTCCCAGGAGTTGAGGAAGAACAAGCCGCCCAAAAGTAAAGGCAAAAGGAAAAAGTCAAAAGGCAAAAGTGGAAATTCGAAATTCCAAATCCCTAGTCCCAATTTCCAATTGCGAATTGTGAATTGCGAATTGCGAAGCAGATTGAGCGCGACCGCGAGTGCGAGCAGCGCGAACGGGAGCGCAAGCACGTGCGGATGCAAATCGCCGAGCAGGAAACTGAATTGCGGAAATTCGTCAATCACCTCCTGCGTCTGCCCCAACACAACGTCGTGAATGACGCGCGACGCGCGCCACCACCACCAGTTATCCGTCGGGGCGAACGTGCCGGTCACCGGCGCGCCCGCCAATCCTTTGATGTCGAGCCACTTCCAGAATTCGGGCGCGCCCAATCCTTTCGCGCGCAGCACTTCGAACAATCCTTCCAGATTGCCGATGAGAACGAGGAAGATGGGCGCGAACAAGGCAAAGAAAAGTGATTGCGAATTGCGAATTGCAAATTGCGAATTGCGAATTAAGTTGTATGCCAACCCAAACGCGCCCGTCGCACTCAGCGCGAACAAAAGCGCGATCATCAGGTTGAACGCGACACTCGACGGGACGCTGCTGAGCATCGTCAGTATCGCCGCGATGATATAGCCGAAATAATAGTAACTGATCGCGTAACCCGACAGCCAGGGATCGAGCGGCGGAAAGCGTTCGCTCTGCAACACGCCGTTGAGGAACGCAAACTCCATCGGCTTTTCGGTCGCTTGGATTTCGGGCATATACGCGCGCACGAGCGCCCACGCGCAGAACGCGAGCGTGAAGACGAGTTCGGTGGTGAGGACGAGCGTCGCGTTGGCGCGCAGCCACTCGGCAAGCGACCGCTGACCGCTGACCGCTGACGGCTGTTTATCATCCGTCGCCGGTCGTCCGTCGTCTGTTGTCTGTCGTCCGTCGTCTGTCGTCTGTCGTCTGTTGTCTGTTGTCTGTTGTCTTCCCGCAAACCACCACGCCAGCATCGCGACACCTATCGCCACCAGCGCGATCGCGCCGCGCGTGTTGGTGAGAAAGCCCAGCGTCGTCAAGAGCCAGAACGGATACGCGATCAACAACAAGCCGAGCGGTTTGATGAACGCGTAGCCGCGATCTGGCACGTTGCGAAAAAAGTGAAACGCAACGGGCAAGACCGCGATGCCGATCAATTCGATTATAAGCCACCATGACAGAACTTGAAACATCAAGAAAACACCATGTTAGAGAAATATGGTAACTGCTCAGCCCATTGTCATGCTGAGCAAAGCGAAGCATCTCGCTAATCGCGAATTGCGAGACGCAAAGCGTTCGTCGCAAAAACCGCTCCTCAGAATGACAGCCTGAGCAGTTACGAAATATGCCAATTCAGTCTCGAGTTGCTATCGGAGTTGGAACGGGTTTGGGTTGTGGCAAATTCGTCAAGTGAGTTACAAGCGTCGGCGCGAAGGGCACGAGGTTCAGCGGCGCGGCAGTCGTTCGCGTCGGCGTGGTCAAGTGGGTGGGCGACATCGTCAGGGTCAGCGAACTCGATCCGGGAATCGCACCAGGGAAAAAACTCGTTTGGGCGATCAACAACGCGCCAACAACAATCAACACCAGCATCGCCGCGAATCCGAACGTTCGTACCGGTCGCGCGATTACGCGTTGGAAAATGTGCGGCGGTTGAATCGCGCGCGCGGCTTCGTTCAAGAATCTGCGCCGACCATCTGCCAAGCGCGGTTGGGGTGTCGGCGCGAGGATGTGCAGCTCGCGCGCGACGGCGATCAGGTTTGCCACTTCGGGTGCAGCCGCTAGATCGGACGACGCGCTACCAGCAAGCGCGTCATCCAAGCGCGTTTCAAAATCGCAGGACATTATCTTCCTCGTACCACTTGTCACAGAGGACACAGGGGACACAGAGGAATGTCATTCTGAGCGAAGCGAAGAATCTCTCTGTGCTCTCTGTGGCTAATCATTCGAAACTTCCCCAGAAAGCAAATCGCGCATAGTCGCCAAGCCGCGATGTTGCATCACCTTGACCGCGCCAACCGACTTGTCCAACACACGCGCGATCTCTTCGTTCGAAAACCCTTCGAGAAATTTGAGGACGATGACCTGCTGCTGCTCCACCGTCAAGCGCGCAAGCGCGCGGCGCAAACGCGCGCGGCGCATTTCCTCTGCGACCAGGTTTGCCGGATCGGATTGCTCCGCCGCAAGATTTTCATCGAGCAATTGCGTCGCGCGATGGCAACGCAGATAATCCACAATCAGATTGTGCGCCATCCGAAACAGAAACGCGGCGAGATTGTCCGGCGCGACGCGCGCGCGCAGAAAGCGAACGAAAACTTCGCTCGTCAAATCTTCCGCGACGGCTCGGTTGCCCAAGCGATGGTAAATGTAGCGGAAGATTCGCGGCGCGTGGGTGTCGTACATCTCACCAAGTTCTCGACGCGCATCTGCCACGCTGTCCTCTGATTGTAATGACGAAAAAGAGCGGGAAAAGTTACGATCGGTTTGTCATTCTGAGCGAAGCGAAGAATCTCTCAAGCAACTTGCGAGCCGCTTCGCTCCGCTCAGCGTGACAATCCGAGTTTACTCCGTCAACTCCACCGCGTCGCCGCGCGGAAAACGCATCATCGTCGGACCGCGCGTGTTGCTCGTGCGCGCGCTCATCGGCGAGCCGGTTGGCACGGCGGTTACGACCGGCGCGGGCGCAATCGGCACTTTGCCGAACGCGTCGAGATTCGTAATCATCGTCCCGACGACGGTCGAATCGCGCGATTTTTGGAACGCCTCGTCCACGCTGATCGCGCACTCCCAGCGATTGTTTTGAAATTGAGTGATCGATCCGCCGACCCAGTACGGGTACTTGCACGGCGTATTCGTCTTCGGCTCGATCGTCGCGATGTTGTTGACGAGCAAGTTATTGAGCGAAAATGTGATCTCGAAACAATTCGCGCTCGCGCCCGCGCAATAATTCGCGATAAAGCGATTGTCGTTGCTTGCCAGCCCGCGCTCGCCGCTCATATAAAAACAGTTGCCGCTCAACTCGCATTTGTTGCTGATGACCTGGTTGCCCGCACAACCGATACAGACCCAGCCCGCCGTCTCGCAACCCGACGCGTACTTTTGTCCGTCGGGCGTCGTGCACGCGTGATTGTTGCGATGCAATTGATTGTTGACGAAATGCGTGCCCACACTACCGACGTTGAACGAACCCCAGCCGTTCAGATCGTTCAACTCGTTATCGAGAATAAAATTGTTGCGCCCGTCCACTGTCGCGACGCCAATCGTGCCGCCGCGCACCGTCACCCCACGCACCGTCGAGTTCGTCGCCTTTAGCAAAATGCCGCCGCCGTACCGCGTGCTCCCGCGCAGCGTCACGATTCCTTTTTGCGTTTGGAATTGACATTCGTCATACAAACATAACCACGCGCCCACATCCTGCGGATCCGCGCGCGCGGCGATCACCAAACCGTCAATCCAAATGTTCGATCCTTCGGCGGTCACTGCAAACTGACGACCGTTGCTCGTCACAATCGAAGTCCGCAACTCATCGCCAAACAGCGCGATGTTGTTGCCCGCGATTTTCAACGGCGGATACGTTTCGCCGTGACACAACTTTGTACTTTGCGAAATCACCGGCGGAATCTGATTCGGCTTGGTGCACCCTTCGGGCTTGGGCGGAATCGGCAAGCGCAGCGGATCCAAACCCAGGTTGCGCGGCAAGTCCACGACGAGAATACTGCGCCCGCCTTCCGCGACGACGTTCGTCGGCGATTGCAAATACGCGAACCCGAGTTGCGCGACCGTCGTGATTCCTTCGCCTTGCACGTCGAGCTGGAACTTGATCGCAAAGTTGTTGCGATTTTCGATGATGACGCGATACGTGCCGCCCTCGCGCGGACTGCCCTGCCAAAACAATTCGTAATCGCGGCTGGACGAGCCGCGTCCAACCGGCTGCGGTTGCTCACCGCGCTGCAACTGCGCGACCTGACCTGGGTTGTAAACCGACATCGTCACATTCGTCGCGCCCGGCGATTTAAAGCCGACGCGCACCGTGCCGCTGCCGTTAAAATCAAAACGATATTCGACGCGCGCGCCGCCGGGCAACGATGCTTGCGCGCCTTGCGCGTGCGCTAATGATGCAAAGAACAAGAACGCGATTACGCCCAGTGTCATTGCGAGCGTTTTCCGCGAAGCAATCTCCAAGCCGCGATTTGGGGATTGCTGCGTCGGCACAAACCGCCTCCTCGCAATGACACACGAAACTATTTCTCTCCTCATCTCCCCTGCCACCAGTCCTTGCGCGAACGCGGATCCATAAACGAACCCGCATCGCGAATTGCTACGCCGATCTCCGGCGTGATCGCGCGCCCGATTCCTTGTCCTGCAAAGAGCGCGGGCAAGCGCGCGCGTCCTGCCGCGTTCATCGAATTGTAGAGCGCGAGCAAATTCGGCTCGACGCAAATATTTTCGATGTGAATCGTGTACCCCAAGACGACATCGTCTTCACGCGTATATTTCAACGTGATGCGATTCGGCGTTGCATACAACACCATCACTTCGTATCCACTCGGACGCAAGCCGATGTCACCGCCAGACGTTGGCACGCGAATAATTTCCGTCGGCGTGACAACCATTCCCGCCAACGTCACGGGCCAATCGCTAATCAACGCGCCGCGCCGATTGTTGCTCCAATCCCAGTCATACACTTGATACACTGCGCTAAACGACGGCGTGCGATTGTCGCCGAACAAGGTGTACAACTGCGGCGCGTTCGGATCGCTGGGTCCACCGTAATCCACCAAGCCAAGTGTGCCGGTCGTGCTGACGTACCCGCGCATCGCCAAATTGAGATCGGGATGAATTTCGGCGGGCGGATTCGTCGGCGCGGAAATAATCGCGACCGTGTTGTACACTTCACCCGAAATTGGCGCGCACGCAGACGATCGCGCGATCATCGGCAAGTACGTCCAATGCGTGATGATCTCCGCCGCGCGCAAGCCCGATCGCTCGCCCCCAGCGCGCGCCGCGTGATCCACGCGCGGCGATTCGGTGGGCGCGGCGTCAGCGTACCCCACTGCGACACCGAGAAAAAGAAATATCTGCGCGGCGAAAAGTAACGCGGTCAGACCTGGAAGGTTTCTAAAACCTTCCAGGTCTTGGTTACTCGCCGACCTTGTAAATCTTGACTCGTTCATTCTCGTATACTAGTTCCAGTTGGCGCGCGCGCGCCATCATATCGAACTTGGCAAGCCCGACCTGATCGTAAAACGCGCGCTCGAGATCGCCGATGTACACGTACTGCACGCGGAACCGCTTGAGCAGCGCGAGCGCGTCCACCGAACTGCGCGAGTTGTACATCTGCCGCACCGCGTCGATCCGGCGATCGATGATCGCGCCGTCCACAATCGAACGTTGTTGCTTTTGATGCCAGTCCCAGCCGATCACGGTAGGCAAGCCCGTGAAAACCGAAACGCGCGATGCCCAATGGTACAGCGGCGCGTTCCCTTCCAAAATCACCGGCGATCCGGCGACGTGCGCGCGCAACCACTCGATCGCTTGACGATCAAACTCCAGCACTTGATCGTAATTGCGATCCGGATAGATCGCCGTCCGCATAAAATCCATTCCGTTCAAACCCGCCGGTGAACCCATCACGAAGCGATCATTCACTTTGGCGCGCGTCGCGGTGATCGGATACAACAAGCCGAGGAAGATGAGGAACGCGAAAATCGTCCACCACACCGGATTGAAGATTTTCGATTTTCGATTTTCGATTTGCTCACTCGGGCTGACCGCTGACCGCTGACCGCTGACCACTGCGGCGGCGAGCGCGAAAAACACCCAGACCTGCAAATAAAATTTGAACACCGTGTTCATCCGCCCGATGTCGCCTTTGTACGTAATCACCTCGACCATCAGCGTCATCGCGAGTCCCGCCGCGATCAACAGCGCGATGAACCGCGCGCGCGCATCCAGGTCGGGGCGCACGAGCAGAACCGTTGCGAGCGCGAGCAAGGGAAACGCGATCGCGAACGCCATCAGGTTCGTCAGGATGAACACGGTCTCAACGACGATGAACGCGACGACGAGTAGCGGGAACACGTCCGCGAAAATCTTGCGGCGCTCCGCCGTATCCAACACGCGCGCGATCAGCCAGGTCACAATCGCAAACAAAAAGATGCCGTGCACAACCAGATACTCACCGAATCCCGTGCGCGCGCCTTTCCACAATTCGATGCTGAAATACGCGCTGGCGAATGATTTGACGAACGGATAATACAACAGCGTACTCAGGACGACGATCGCGCCAAAGCGCCACGCCACCGCGACGATGCCCGCCCAGTCAATCGTGCGCCGCCGCGCGTACTCGCCAATCGCCAGCGCGCCGCCGATCAGCAACAGGTACGTCGGAAAATCGGCAAAGTTGATCGCGCGCAGCGCGCCGAACACGAGCGACAGCGCGAGCGCTTGGATCAGGTCGCTCGGCGCAATCGGAACGCGCGCCAGACGCGGCAAACGCGCGTCATCATCGCGTTCGCGCGCGATGAAATTGACGCAAAAGCCGATCACGACGAGCGTGAACGGCAACGCCATCAGATGCGCGTGCAAATCGGCGTAGAGAAAAGTGAAGAACGGAAACTCGTTGATCGTTTCGGGAATGATGCGCGACGCGTTCCAATACCACTGTCCAATCGGAACGTCGAGCGATTGCCGCTCGATCAGCACGCGCGCGATGCCGACGATTTGCCCTAGATTGCCGATGACCGCGACGAAAATCGCGCCAAGAAAGGCAGGGAGCAAATGTTGAGAGTTCAAAGTCCGAGGTTCAAGGTTAGATGGCGCGAACGCAAACTTTGAACTTTGAACTTTGAACTTTGAACTTAAATTCAACACCACACTAAACGCGCCCATCGCCGTCAACGCGAAATACAGCGGCAGCGCGAGATTGTAAGCGACTTCGGGAACGATGCCGGAGAATTTGATCAATGTCGCGTTGATCACCTGACCGAAATAGTAATAATTGAGATAGCCGCCCGCGAACCAAGGATCGTACGGCGGAAACCAGGTGGACTTGATCACCGCGTTGAGATGCGCGAAATCCATCGGCTTTTCGCCGCCGAACCACTGATGCCACAAATCCGGATTGCCGTAGCGAATCAGCAAGAACGCGCCGAAGAAAATCAGGAACGCGATTTCTTCGATCAAAACGATTTTCCACTGCGCGCGCAAGAACGCGATCAGATCGCGTTTGCGCCACCACGCCGCCAGCGCGCCGAGCAACGCGATGAGCGCGATCACCAGCGCGATGCTCGCGCGCGTGAACGGCAAAACGTGATAACTTGCCAGCGTCCACGCGCCCCACGTCGGCAGCAAAATGCCGATCGCTTTGGCAAAAATGTACCCGCGATCTGCGAGCGCGCGGAACGCGACGAACGCAATCGGAAACGCGAGCCAACCCAGGATCGTGATCAGCGCGAGCCAAACGAGCACCGGCGCGCGATTCGCAAAATCGTCGGGGTTGAACATCTGCGTCCAGGTGCCGCCGCGCGTGTGCGCGTCGCGATCCGCCGGAGTCAGCAAGAGCGCGGTCGGTGAAGTGGTGGCTTCGCGGGGCCAAAAGCGGTACACCTCATTCAGATCAATCGCGTTGAAAAGTTGCTCGACGTTTTCGCGCGAATAGCGCGACGATTTTTTGAAGATCAACACCCTGGGATGATCGTACACCGTGAATGCTTCTTCCGCATCGTCGTCGTTGATCTCGATCCCAAACAATTGCGGGCGCGACGTAAACTGCGCGACCTGGTCAAAGCCCAGCGTGCCATCGAACAACCACGCGTAATATTTCGTCGTCATCGGATAACGCATCGGCAAGCGCGGAATCGAGCCGGACAAACGATTGGACGAGAGGATGATGTAATCGGCTTCGTCAATCCACTCGATCGCTTGCGCGCGTTTTTCGGGTGTGTCCTCGTCGTACCAGTGCATCTGCCCACCATTGGACGAGGGCAAGCCGCGATACATTCCGCTAAATGGATCGCGCCCGTCAAGCCGCAACGGCAGCGGATCGTCCCAATGCTCGTTCGCCAAGATCGAACCGCGCGGCACGTTCTGGAACATCCAGCGCGACGCGACGACGCGCGACACGGGGCGCGTGTAAATCGTCGCGAACGCAGTTGCCCAAAACAAGGTGTAGCCGATGACGACGAGCGCGATGATCGCGACCACAACGCGACCGCTGACCGCTGACCGCTGACCGCTGTCTGCGGTCGTCGGTCGTCGGTCATTCGTCGCGCGATCCCACAACGCGACGAGAAACCAGCCCGCGAGCAACGCGAGGAACGGATAAATCTGCAAAAAGTAGCGGAGCGTTTTGACCCACTGCTGTCCGGTGTACGCAAACGTAACGCCGACCCAGGTGACGATCAAAAGATGTTGCCACTCGCGGTAGCGAATCAAACGATACAGCGCGAACGCACACCCAGCCCACGCCGCGAGTCCCAGCGGCAAACCGAGTCCCCACAACACCATATTTTCAAACGGAAAAATGTACGCCGGACGATTTGTCCACTGATGACCCGGCGGATAATCTTGCCGCCCCGCGACGAGTTCGCCGATGTACGTCATATTGTCGGCGAACTTGGGGTTGACGCCGCCCGCAAATGACAGCGCGACATCGAACATCATATTCACGATGCCGCGATTCGTTTCGAGTTTGGGCAACGCGGGCGAAACGAAATGCGGACCATTCGCCGCGTACGGCTGAAAAATGCGAAAGACGATCAGCGCGATGATCGCCGCGCCTGCCAGTCCGATGAACGCGCGCATGAGTGTGCGAAACAACGCGTCTTCGAATGCGACCGCTGACCGCTGACCGCTGACCGCTGAATCTCGCTCCTCGCCCCTCGCGCTTTTCCACGCGCGCAACGCGCCTGCCGCGATCAGCACGACCGCGAACGGCGCGATGTTGATCCGTCCCGCCAGCGCGAGTCCGAACGCCGCGCCCGCGTACACAAACGCGCGCCAATGTTTCCCCTCGGCGATGTCGAGCGCGCACCAGAACGCGAGCAGAATCGGCACGTTCGTGAACGTGTCCACCGTGAAAAAGTGCGACTGTTGAATGTCTAGCACTGACGCGGCAAGGAAGAGCGCGCCCAGCAGCGCGACGCGCACGCCGTACATCCGGCGCCCGATGAAAAAGATCAACAGCACCGTCGCCAAATCGAACAGCGCGGAAAGGACGCGACCGACGAGATAAATTTCGCCGTACCCCGTCTGACCCAACGCTTCGCCAATCAAGCGCGTGAGAAAAATCGGGAACGTGCCGTAGACGAACAAGCCAAAGTTGTGATTGTACGGATTGAGCGGCGAACACGCGGTATCGAAATAGCCGCCCCATTTGGCGCAACCCTGCGGTGGCGGACTCATCGGCTTGTCCAAGCCAGGAATGGCAAGCGCGGACGAGACCATCGTCAAAAAACGTTCGTCAGGATGCAAGTGTTGATCTTCATCCCAATCCAGACCACTCAACCGCACCACCGCGCCGAACAGCAAAATCAGCGCGAGCGCGAGCGGCGCGAGACGCGACCAGGCGCGCGCGCTATTCGATGCCAGTTGATTGCCGGTGTTTCCTAATTCGTCATTCGCAATTTGCAATTCGCGGTTCCTAATTTGAAATTACTTTGACTCTAAAAACTCACCCGGCGCGATCGTGCCCGGCACAAAGAACACAATGAAATCGTGTCCAGGCGTGCGCGCGTGAAATGTTCTCTGCTGTCCGTTGGGAAAAATTTCGCGCAGGCGCGTCAAATTCGTTTGATCGCCCGGATTGAGAATATACAACTTGTTGGTCGGCGCGTTGATCTGCGCGCGCGCCGCGTCCGCGTCCGGTAACGTGTTCTCCCAACCCGGTTGACCCAGGTTGATCCCGACATTGCGCGTGTCAATCCAATGCGGATACAGCAAAAGCCACGCGTGCTCCACATCGCCCACGCTGTCCGCAAAACCGCGAATCACCGCCGCGACTTCGGACGAGTTCCACGACGCGCGCCGATAGTTCGCGTCGAATTCCCAAAAATAGCGCAGATAATTCGCGCGCGCGATCAACGCGAACAGCACAATCAAAACGGCGACAACCGCAAACCTGCCCCAGCGAAATCGCGCGAGCGATTCGCGCCACGATCGCATCAACCACGCCAGCGGCAACGCGACGACGATGAAGACGAACGGAATCGCGCCGCCCGCGCGCACGACACTAGGGTTTTCATTTGGAAACGCGAGACTGAGCGCGGAAGGCAACAGCATCAGCGCGATGCCCAGCAAGACGAACGCGTACGCGCTTTCGCGGTAGCGCGCCAAGCGATACAACGCGTACGCGACGCCCAACACGAACAAACCGCCCGAAACATAATCGAGCGCGGGATCGTTGGGCAGCGCGTTGGGCCACGCCGCGTCGCTCGTCCAGTTAAACATCAATGCCGCGTTGACCGCATTGCGCGCGAACACTTCAATCGGGTTGCCTGGAATTGCATTGCCATCGCCGACCAAACGCGTCGCCGCGCGATACCACACCATTTCCGGCTTTTCGGTCATATAGCGCGCCAGCGGCATCACCACAAAGAGCGCGAGCGTGAACATCAACGCGCTGTTGACGATCAGCGTCTTGGTTTGTTGCCACGACATTCGCCGCGTCCACCACCACACAATCACAAACGCGACGACGAGAATCGGCGCGAGCCGAAACGCATTGTAGCCGAGCAAGCCGATGCCAAGAAATAATCCTGTCATCAGAAAATCATTGCGGCGACCGTACTTGAGCGCGCGAAACAAAAAGAACATCGTCGGCGCGATGAAGACGGGCGTGAACGGAAAGCGCAAGCCCATCCGCGCGATGGTCAGGGGCCACTTGCTGAGCGCGATCAAAAGCGCGGCGAAGAGCGCGACGTCGTCGTCGAACAATTCGCGCGCGAGGAGAAACGTGAACGGGATGACCAGCACGCCCATCAGCGCGGTGATCAACTTGAGCGCCATATGATCGATCGGATGCTGGGTCAGGTGGACGAACGCGGCGGTCAAATAGAACTGCAGCGGCTCGCGTCCCGTGTTGCGCTCGAAGAAAATCGGCGCCAGTCCGCCGTTGACGATGTCATTCACGTCGAGCAATTTTTCCGCGTGATCGCTCGTCATCTCGGCAGGCGTCGCGTCGAGCTCGCGATAATACGTCAGAACGCCGATCCCCATCACGCCGATCAGCGCGAGGAGGTGCGGCGAGACGCGCGCGCCGTTCGCCCAGATTCCGCGCGCCGACGCCACGCGCGCGGCGAGCCGCGCGCGCCATTCGTCCCACGATTTTTCGGGCGTCCAAAACGCGTAGAGAAACGCGACGATACTCAAACCCCACGCGAGGACATTGTCCGCGTTGAACTCGTTGCCGCTGGAGAACAAAAACGTAAGCGCGGCAAGCGCGAACGCGCTGACGACGAACGGGCGCGCCGCTGGGCGCGGTTTTTCCGCGTCGCGCGCCGTGTCCGCCAGACGCGTGCCAAGCGCAAGCGGATTTGCGATCAACGCAAATAGCCAAATGCAAAGCGCGGCGGCAAACAAAATCAGCGCGGCGTGATCGGAATTACGATGAACGTGCAGATTTTGCGCGACGGCTGCGAACACCATCGCGGCGAGCGCGAGCGTGGGTTGAACAATCGAACGGAGAACGATCACTTTTTCTCACACAGGAAGAAAAGATACGCGCCTTCGCGCGTGGGCGGCTCGTCGTAGTACTGCCGCCACAACGCTTCGATCAGCACGAAATTGGCGCGGTGCGGCGCGACGATCCAGCGCCCGAACAGCTTTTTGTACAGCAATGTCGGCGCTGAATAGTAATGCGCCAGATCGAACAGGTGCGACGCCGCGCGCGAAAAATACGCGTGCCACTCGCGCGTCGCGAAACCGAAACGCGCGAGCCGCGCGATCCAAGTTTCGGGCGCGTCGGTGCGATAGTGGCGCGAGATGCGGTTGAAATAATTTTCGTACGCGCGCGAAAATCGTTTCAAACCGAGCGCGCGAAAAACATCGGCAAAGAAAAGAAATTCCGCAAAGTGATGCGACGGCGTTGTGAAAACGAACAGACCGCCGGGTTTCAAAACGCGTTGCGTCTCGCGCAACGTCGCGTCAATATCCGGAATATGCTCGACGACCGAGTTGCTCAACACCGTCGCAAACGTTTCATCCGCGAACGGCATCGCGTTGCTATCCGCCACGCGCAATTCGCGATGCATCCCGCGCCGCGCGGCTTCGGCAATCGCCTGCGGCGATGGATCGATCCCGGCATCGAGCGGCGCGGTGAACGTCGCTTGCGCGAAATGTCCGTCGCCGCAACCGAGATCGAGAATCGGGCGCGGCAGATCGAGCGCGGCGATCTTGCGCGCTTCGATCGCGCGCAGCAACGCGCGGAAGGACGGAATCGCGACGAGATGTTCGACGAGGTAATCGCGCGGCATCGTCAATCAATATCTTGGAAAATTTCGGCGACCGCGACTTGGAAACCATCGAGCGCGCGCGAGAGGGCTGTTTCGCCCAAGCCCCATTTGCCCAGCAAGGCATAGTCGCCTTTTTCAAAAACGAAAACTTCAACCGTTTTGGCGCGATAATCTACAATCCAATATTCTGGCACACCCGCCGCGCGATACACCTGGAATTTTTCTTTGCGATCATAAATCCAATTGCTCGGCGAGAGAATTTCGACCACCAAATCGGGCACACCCTCGATGTATTTTTCCGCAATGATAGATTTGCGCGCAGCCGAAACAAAAACGATGTCGGGTTCGAGCGGCACAGGTTGAGCAGGCAAACGAACCCCGACAGGCGACGATATAACTCTCCCCAATCGCCGCGCCTTCACGAAACTGGTCATCGCAAACAACAAACCGTCAAGCGAATACTGATGTGCGATCGCAGGTGGTGGCGTCATAAACAATTCTCCGTCAATCACTTCATAGCGCGTGCCGTCGTCGGGCAAGCGCGCCCAATCGTCGTACGTCCACTGCCCTTGTTCGGGATAATGATATTCGATTGGCGGCGCGCTCGGCGCGGCAACGCGCGTTTCGGCGACGCGCCGCGCGCGCGGCTTGGCGCGATACGCCGACCGCGTCTCGCGCGCTTTGCGTGGCTTGGTCATCCTGCCCTCCTCAACGACTCGAACAACGCTTCGTACGATTCCACCGTGCGCTTCAATGAAAACATCGCTTCGATTTCCGCGCGCGGACGCAGGTACGCCGCGCGATTTTGCAGCACGCGCACGATGCCGTCGGCGAGCGCGCGCGCGTCTTGGATCGGCACGATCTCGCCCATCTTGGTCACGCGCGCGGGTTCGCGCACGCCGGGCAAATTCGACGCGACGACGGGGCAACCGCTCAACATCGCTTCGATCTGCACCAGCCCGAACGATTCCGTCGAGTTGATGCTCGGCACCGTCAACACATCGCACGCGCCGAAAAAATTGCCCATCTCTTTGTTCGGCACGGGCCCCAAAAATTCCAGATACGCGCGATACTGTTCGATCAGCGGTTGCAAACGCGTCCACACATTTTCGCCGATCACGTTTTGATATTCGCCCGCGAACAAATATTTGACGTTCGGGATTTTTTCGCGCACGAACGGCAGCGCGTTGATCAGATAGCCGACGCCCTTTTCTTCCGCAAAGCGCGCGGCAAAACCGACAACGGTATGACCGTTGGCGCGATATTTTTGTTTCAGCGCGGCGACTGCGTTCGGATCAGGCGCGGGCATAATTACCGGCGGATAAATGACGACGATCTTATTTTTGAATTGCGAGAGTAACGGCGAGTTGCGCGCGTAATCGTCCGTGTACGCCACCACGCGATCGGCGCAGCGTCCCGCGAGCCAATTCGACGCAAAGACCGCACGATCGATCGCGCGATTCAAGAGACCGGGTGGCAATTGCAAATCGCAGTGGTAGGTCAGCACGACGGGTTTGCGCGCGAGCACGCGCCCGATCAGCGCAAGCGGTCCGCCTTCGGCTTGCGGCAGATGGACGCTGATGACATCGTGCGCGCGCATCAACGCCCCCGCGCGCGACAAAAAGCCCGGCATAATGCTCCCCTTGCTGAACCGAAACGCGACGGGATGCCGCATCACCGTCACGCCTTCGATCTCTTCGCGGTACGGCAAATCCTTGAGGTAATGCGAAGTGAGGACGGTGACGCGATGTCCGCGCGCGGCGAGGGCTTGCGCGAGTCGTTCGACGTAGATCGTGAGTCCGCTGATGTGGGGACGATAATAAGTAAGCGCGATCAGAATCTTCATTTACGAATTAGCCAATTGATCCAGGTTTTCGAGAAATTCTTCCGCGCCATATTCCGATGTCAACATGACCGTCTTTTTCGCCTTGCCGTGACGATGCGGGACCAAGTCGCCAAGATGCCGCCGATAATCTTTGCCGAATTTCATTTTGAGCGCAGGCAAATCTGGGTAGTTGTCAAAACCGACGATGACAGAACCCAAATCCAAAAGGTAATACGAATACAATTTCCGAGACGGCGCGACGATCTCTTTCAGCCATACATCTCTTTCGTTGTGCTTGCCGCGAAGCTGAAGGATGCCTCGGTTGGGCGTCACATCATTTTGAAGGACACGAACATCAGTCACGCGAGCATGCGCGAGCGCAATTACCTTTTCAAAATGCGCTCTAATGTTTCTGTCCATTCCTTGACCTCTTCGATGCGATACTGCCATTCCATCGCGTCTTCTTCCCATACGGGATTCTTGGTTTCGATGCGACGCAAAAACTTGGCATCCATTTGGACTCGGCGCGCAAAGGCAGGATAGGTCACGCTATATTTCTTTTCGTACTCGCGAATCTTGGCGCGCGCTTTTTCAATTCGCTCGGCGCAACGATCAATCGTGTATCGGCGCAACGCATCCGAAATCACCGTGTCTATGTCGCCAAATTTTTTCGCGACATTCAAAAGATCATTTCTCACCGCTACCGCAGACATTTTCGCGCCTCCCTTCTTCAGGCGAACAATCCCTGATTTTCCACCACCCAGCGATACAATTTTTCCACGCCATCTTGCACACTGACTTTGGGTTCCCAACCCAACTCGCGTTTCGCTTTCGACGTGTCGTAAACGCAGACGCGCTGATCGCCGGGACGCCAATCGCCGCGCGCGAACGGAATTTTTTTGCCGAGCAATTTTTCGAGCAGCGGCGCGAATTCCGTCCAGACCGAAATCGTGTTGCGCGGTCCGCCGCCGATGTTGTACACTTGCCCCGCGATGCGATCGATCCGCGCGGTTGCCGCGTCGTACGCATCGAGCAGATCGTCAATGAAGAGCATATCGCGCACTTGCTTGCCGTCGCCGCAAATCGTGATCGGCTTGACCAGCACTGCCGCGATGATAAACCACGCGAGCCAACCCTGGTCTTCGACGCCGAACTGGCGATAGCCGTAAATCGCAGACTGGCGAAAAACGACCGTCGGCAATCCGTAGATGCGGAAATAATCGCGCACGTATTGATCCGCCGCGCCCTTGCTGCAGCCGTACGGCGAATGAAAATCGAGCGGCTGCGCTTCGGAGACGCCGCCGGGCAAATCGCGATACGCATAGTGCGTCGCTTGTTCGACGACGGCGACATCGTCCATTCCGCCGTAGACCTTGTTCGTCGAAGCAAAGAGAAAAAATGGACTGCGTCCCGACATGCGCGCGGCTTCCAGCACGTTGAACGTGCCGAGCGCGTTGATCTCAAAGTCCTCGCGCGGATTCGTCACCGAAGTCGTGACGGTGACTTGCGCGGCAAAGTGATAGATCGCGTCTGCGTCGCGCGCCGCGTCGGCGATCGCGCGCGCGTCGCGAATATCCGCGCGGATCAATTCAAAGCGCGCGCCGTATTTGCCGCGCAGCCAGTCCGCGTTCTTTTCCGAACCGCGCCGCGACAAATTATCGAACGCGACGACGCGCGCGCCGCGCGCCAACAATCGATCGACCCAATTACAACCGATAAAACCGCAACCACCGGTGACGAGAATCCTAGACATTGAAATTCTTGCTCCAATCCAAAGATTTCTTACTCACAAGGCAGAAGGATGAAGGATGAAAACCGCGTCCGGTCGAAGGATTCATCCTTCATCCTTCCGCCTTCATCCTTCGGTGATCATCCTTCATCCTTCATCCTTTGCAATTTTTGATACGTCAGCCCTTCGTGCCACATCGAAAAAATTCCAAGCCCAATCAACAAAATGTAGGTAAGCGCGTGCACGACGACGGCGTAGCTAAGCGCAATAGATTTATCCCAGCCGAATACCGACGTCAACACGAACACCGTCGTCGCGTGAAAGACGCCGATGTACCCAGGCGACGATGGCACGACGACGACGAGCGATGTGACGAGCATCACCAAGAACGCGGCGGCAACCGACGCGTCCAGGTTCATCGCGCGCATCACGATCCAGTAGATCGCGCCGCCGGTGAGCCACACGAAAACTGACCACAACGCCACACCAAGAATTTCGCGCGGCGAACGCAGAATCGCAAACCCGTCAATCAGCGATTCGAGCGCGCGCCACAAGCGCGGACTTTGCAAAAACGGAATCGGCGCGATGATCCGGCGCAACAAATTCATCCCGCGCTCTTTTTGAAATGACAACACCAACAGAAACGCGACGCCGCCAATCCCCAGCGCCGCGACGCTGATCGCGCCTTGCCGCGCTTCCACCGGAATGTTCGGCACGAAGAGCGCGGTCACCGCGAGCAACAGCACGACCACCAAGCCATCGCTCAACCGCTCGACGACGACGGTGGAGAGCGCGCGCGCTTTGCCGACGTTCTCGATATCGCCGATCAAGTACGCGCGGATAATGTCGCCCAAGCGCGCCGGGAGCAAGTTGCTCAAAAAATATCCGATGTTGAGCGCGTAAAAAGTTTTGTTCCAACGCGGTCTCTGCGGATAGAACAGCAACTGCCAGCGGAAGACGCGACCGGCATAACTCACAAAAAAAACAAGCGTGGCGACGAGCATCCACAGCCATTCGATTCCGATCAACGCGTCGAGTAGTTTGTCGAATTGAATTCCCTGAAACGCAAAATACAAACAGACCGCGCTGATGACGAGTCCAATCCAAAAGCGAGCCGATTTAAGCATCACGCGCTATTTTAGCATCAAGTTGGCGGAATGGCAAACCAGAACACGAAACTCGCGAAAGGATACGAAAGCCGCGAAAAGAATTTCCTTTCGCGGCTTTCGCGCTGTTTCGCGGCTTTCGTGATCCAACCGTCCTACCACATCTCGATCCGGTAATCCGCAATCACCGCGTCCAGGCGACTGCGCTCGATGTTGTCAATCACTTTTTCGAGCAAGCCGTGCGCGTACTGCGCGTCCGCCGATACACACACGATACCGATCGTCGCGCGCTGCCACGAATCGAGCGCGTCCACTTCGGCGACCGAGACGTTGAACGATTGGCGCACGCGCGCGATCACCGACTTGACGACGTGGCGCTTGTCCTTGAGCGATTGACTCGCGGGAATATCCAGTTCGAGCGTGCAGACTCCAACAACCATAAATTATAAATGCACAAATGAGCAAATGACAAATCGAAACCAGGGTTTTGTCATTTGTCATTTTTAATTTGTCATTGCGCCACGTTCGCGCGACGGATGGCGTTCGCTGACCGGACACGCATTGCACTCGGCGCAAACATCGCGATGGCGTTGCGCGAAAATGTCGCGGCGCAGCGCGGCAAGTTTGGCGATCGCGTCGTCGGACAAAGGCGCGACTGGTTTGCCCAACGCCTGCTGCGCGGCAAGCGTCACCTGCGCGGAATGTTCCACGCGTTCGAGCCGCAGGTACGCTTCCCACACCTCCGCACCCACCGTCACGGAACCGTGTCGATCTAACATCAGCGCGTCGTACTTTTGGATCAGTTCGCGCACTGCAAGCGGACCCTCCGCGCTCGTCGGCGTCGCGTAGGGCGCGGTCGGGATCGTACCGAGATCGTAGACCACCTCGGGCAAAACGCATTTCGCCAGCGAAATGCCTGCGAGCGTACACGCGATCGCGTGCGGCGGATGCGCGTGGATGACCGCGCGCACATCGGCGCGCTGGCGATAACATTCCAGATGCAACCGAATCTCGGATGACGGTTTGAGATCGCGCCCTTTGCCAAACTGCGGCGCGATCTTTTCGCCGTTCAGATCAACGACGATCAGCTGTTCCGGATCGAGAAAGCCCTTGCTAAAACCGCTCGGCGTGACGAGCAAGCGTTCGCGATCCAGGCGCGCGGAAATATTTCCGTCGCCTGCCGCGACGAAATTTTTCTGGTGCATCAATTTGCCAATCTCGACGATCCGTTGGCGCAATTCGTACTCTATCATTTGGCTCATTGGTTCATTGGCTCATTGGTTCATTGACTAGCGCGTTTTCGCGCGCGATGCGCGCGTAGATCGCCGCGCTCGGTTTGGGTGTGCGCGTTTGCGTCGCGCGATCATTCGCGAGCAGACCGAAACGCAACGTGTAACCTTCGATCCATTCAAAGTTGTCCACGAGCGTCCAGTAAAAATATCCTTTGACCGGCGCGCCCTCTTGGATCGCGCGCTGCAACGCGACAAGGTGCGTAATGAGATAACGTGCGCGTAGTTCATCATTGCGATCACAAATGCCGTTCTCGCAAATGTAAATCGGTTTGTCCTTGCCATACCCAGCGAGCCACTTGATCGTACGATAAAACGCGTCGGGGTCAATATCGCCCTTGCCGAACCATTCGAGCAACTCGTCGTCGTACGGCACGCCCCAGGGTTGCGCGGGCAACGCCCGACCGAAGAGCGAACCCGGTTGCGAAAAATCTACCGCGATGCGTCGCGCGAAATAGTAATTCAAGCCGATGAAATCCTGCGTGCCGATTGCCTCGCGCACATCTCCACTGCCCATCGGAAAACGCAGACGACCATCTTGCAGTGCGAGCAGAAACACGCGATTGTACGCGTAATCCTGCACGCGGACGATGACGCGATTCAACGCGGACTCTGGACGCGCGGGCTTGAACGCGAGCATGTTATGCGCCAAGCCAACTCGCGCGTGCGGCTGGACGCGATGAAGCGCGCGATACGCCGCGGCGTGTCCGCGCAAGACGTTCGTCAGCACGCGCATCGCCAAGCCGAAATCGCTTTTGCCGGGGGGCCACTTGGCGTTGACGTAGCCGGTATACGTGTAGACCATCGGCTCGTTGATCGTGATCCAGAAATCGCACAGGTCGCCCAATTCTTGCGCGACGCGCGTCGCGAATCGTTCGAACAAGGGAACAACCGCGTCAGTTTCCCACGCGCCGCGCGCGCGCAACCACAACGGATTGGCAAAATGATGGAGCGTGACGAGCGGCGTCAGTCCGCGCTCGCGCAGCGCGGTCAACACGCGGCGATAGAACGCGAACGCGTCCGCATCCCACTCGTTTTCGCGCGGCTCGATCCGGCTCCATTCAATCGAGAGGCGATGCGCGTTTTGGTGCAGCGCGCGCGCCAGATCGAAATCGGCGCGATACTTTTCGCCGCGCCACCAATCGCACGCGACGGCGGACGAATCGCCGTTTTTGATGCGCCCGGGAATTTGTTCCCACGCCCACCAATCGTTGTTATCGTTTCCGCCTTCAACCTGATGCGCGGCGGTCGCGGTGCCCCAGAGAAAGCCGTCGGGAAATTGTAACGTCGTCATTGCTTGACGCGAATCTCCTTTCGAAGGTGATTGAACTCGAACGTAAAATGGTCGAACACGTCGAGCCGCCCGAGCAAAAGACTAGCCGCGTCCGTCTGCGCCCACCCGACGCGCGCCACCACCATCACACCGGAGCCGATTCGGATGCCGACCTTCTTTACAATCGTTGCCACCGCCCCACCACCCTCACCGGCAAAGTCAATGACCGGCTCACCGCGCGAAGTTAATCCAAGTTGCGCGCCAAAACGGTACGGCAGAATCGTAATGTCTGCGCCTGAATCGAGATATGGATAGAGTCTCAAACGATTGCCGGCGTAAAAGAAATCGGCGATCACAATTGGTTCGGCAACAAGGCCAAAATCGGGATCTGATGCAGGCGAACACTTGAAGACTGCAACAGTTTTCATAGCAGTTTGTGCCGCGCCTTCGCCACCTTGAACAGATTCACTTCGCTGGGTTCTTTTCCGTAACGTTCGCGCACTTGCGCTAACACGCGATCCAAATCTGTCCCGTGCGCCAAGATCTGATCACCGATGAAGGCAATGGTCTCCCCGCGATACTCGCGCCACTCGTCAGGCGCGAGCGGCACGATTCCGCGCGCGGATGCCCGCCTAGATAAACGCGGCGCGCTTGTTCTGTAGATCATCGCGCGTTCTCTGGCGATCCGCGCGGGTGTTTTTTTGTTCTGGTTATTTTTCGTGCGTTTACGCGTTGGCATAGTTTCCTCCACCCGATCACTGTTCGACCGATTAACCCCGATCGCCGCGTTACCCGCGCACGCCGATCAACTCGAACACTTGTACCGGCGCGGCGCGCCCTTTGACGACGAGCGTTTCCCGCGCGCGCGCGTGCACTTGCGATTCGATCGACGCGTAGGTGGCGCGCGAGATCAGAATTTGATTTTCCTCCGCGTTCTCCTGCAACCGTTTCGCCACGTTGACCGGATCGCCGATGGCGGTATAGTTCATCAACTCGCGCGTGCCGATGTTGCCGACCACCGCCTCGCCGGTGTGAATGCCGATCCGAAAATACATGCGGAGCGCGGCGGGCAACTTGGGCGCATACGTCGCGACTTCGCGCTGGAGCGTCAGCGCCGCGCACGCCGCGCGCCACGCGTGATCGCGCTGCGGCAGCGGCACGTTGAAAATCGCCATCACGCCATCGCCCATAAATTTGTCGAGCGTCCCTTCGTACTTGAGAATCGTCTTCGCCGCGAGCGACAAGTATCCGTTCAATACTTTGATCAATTCTTCCGGCGGCAACTGTTCCGCCAGGTTGGTAAAGCCGCGCATATCCGCGAACAGCGCGGTGATCAAATGGCGTTCGCCGCCGAGCGCGACGCGGCGCGGATCGGCGAGCAAGCCCTCCACGACCGTCGGCGCGACGTAATGCTCGAAGGTTGCGCGGACGCGCTGGGTTTCTTGTTCTTGCGCGCGGCGTTGCATTTCCAGCCGCGCCTGCTCGGTCAGGTCTTCGATCACGATCGCGATGCCGACCATTTCGCCGCCGCGCCGCATCGCCGAAAGTTGCAAGGTGAGATGGACGGTGCCGCGTCCGTGCACGCGCGCGGTGACATCGCGCACCAGCGGCAACGCGTGGTTCTCCCACAACCGCGTCAAGAGCGCGGACACCTGCGCGCCTTCGAAAGCGGGCAGCACTTGATCGTACGGGCGACCCAGCGCTTTGGAGACCGGTATCCGAAAAATTTCTTCCGCCGCGCGGTTGAAACTGATGATCTTGCTTTCGCGATTCAGCGTCAGCACGCCGGTCGCGATGCTCGCCAGGGTCGAATCGAGATAATCGCGCATCGAACGGATCTGCGACATTTGATCGCGCAAATCGGAGAGCAGGCGCGCGTTTTCCAACGCGACCGCGCTCTGATCGGCGAGCGTCATCAGCATCGTGAGATCGGCGTCGTTGTAGCGGTCGCCGGAAATTTTCGCGCCGACGATCCACGCGCCGATCCAAACGCCGCGACTCAGGATCGGCACGTAGATCTCGCCGCGCAATTTTTGGAGCGCGGCGCGCGTTTCGATCGGAACGTCGGCGTACTGCGGCAGACGATCCACGTCGTACTGCAACAACGGCTTGGCGCGCGCCAACACGCGCGCGATGGAGGATTCTTCCTCCAGTTGGATTTCCGGCGGCACATCCTTGGGCGCCAGCACGGGGCAAATGATGTACTGCGTCGCCTGGCGACTGACCAACGCCAGCGTGACCGCGCGCGCGCCCAACGCAGTTTCCAGCAGCGCGCGCCCTTCGCTGGCAAGTTCATCCAGGTCGATCCGCGCGCTGAGCCGCTGGCTGAAATCTTGCACGATGGATTGCGCGCTGTAGCGTTGATCGAACAACAGCGCGCGCGTGTACCGTCCGACCCAGGAACGCAACGGCTGATAAACGACCGTCAACAACACGGCAACGATCAATCCGCCGCTGATCATTTGCACATTGTCCGCGCCGCGCCACAGGATGAAGGCAACTGCCAACGCGAGCGAATAAATCAGCAAGCCGAACGCGGACAAGACGATCACGTAGATCGCCTGACGCAACAGGGTCCGCAGATCCATCAAATCGTGCTGGAGCGTCGCGTACACGATCACCAACATTCCCAGCATTTGCAACGCGACGGCTAGCGGACGAATCGGCGCGCCGATCAACATTTCGAGCGCGCCTTCGGCGAGCAGAAACGGCGACGCGAGCGCGAGGTACATCAACCGATTGCGGTGCAACGGGCTGGGCAGGCGCTGATATTCGCGCGTGCCGAAGATCGCGACCAAACCACTGTACAGGCACCACACGAGCGCGCGAATCAGCCAGACCAGCAGACCGGATGAAATGAGCACGACCCCCAGATCGAATAAAATCTGGCTGAGGTCTGCGGCGATCATCGCGAGCAATAAAATCGCGCCGCCGATCAGTCCGTACGGTTTGCGCTCGCGGCGAATGAACACGCGCGCGAACGCGTAGAAAAATAGCGGCAGCGCGGCTTGCGCGTAGACGAACAGGCGGAAGAACACCGCGCCGACGACGGGAACGGCGGAAGCGATCGACGCGACGATCAACGCAAGCGCGCTGAATGCGGCAAGCCCCACGTAGAGCAACAGACGCTGATCGAGCGCGGCGCTCCAACAGCCGCGCCGCGCCAAAAACACGAGCAGGGCGATGTAAAACAAAAACGCGATCAGATGAACTGACCAGGAATACTCTTGATACCACGTCATACGTCAAACGATTCGGAACGCGTCCACCAACACGCAACGCCGTTCGCGCGTGAACGTCTTGGGACGCGTCATCCCTTCGCCGGTGTACCCGGCAATCGAAAACGAGGTAAATCCTTCGCCGCCGTAGCCGAGTCCGGCGAGACAAGGTCCGTTCTTCACGAAGATCGAAACGTTGATCTCTTTCGCCATTCGACTCAGGTGATCGAGGTTGCGCGAGTGCATCACGGCGGTATGCCGGTTGCCGCTTTCCGCCGCAATCGCGAAATCAATCGCGTCGTCGGCGTGCGGCATACGCACGAGCGGCAGAATCGGCATCATTTGTTCCGTCCACACGAGCGTGTGCTCGCGCGGCACATCGGCAATCGCGAGCCGCACTTCATCGCCGACGGTGATGCCGATCTCTTTGAGAATCACCGACGGATTTTGTCCAACCATTTTTTTGTTCAGCGCGGTGTGATGCCCCGGTTTCATCGGTTCCGTAAAAATTACTTTTTCGAGTCGCGCGATTTCGTCTTGCGTCAAGATGCGACAACCCAGTCCGCGCAGCGCGGCGATCAAACGATCCGCGACCGCGTCCACGACGATCAATTCCTTCTCGTCAATGCAAATGATGTTGTTATCGAACGACGCGCCCTTGATGATGTCGCGCGCGGCTTGATCGAGGTCGGCGGTTTCGTCTACGACGATGGGCGGATTGCCGGGACCGGCGCACACCGCGCGCTTGCCGGATTGCATCGCGACTTGGACGACCGCGCCGCCTCCTGTGACGAGCGTGAGTTGCGTCCCCGGATGTTTCATCAACTCCTGCGCGCTCTCGATTGTCGGCGCGGCGATGCCGCAAACAAGGTTCGCCGGACCGCCCGCCGCGATGATCGCTTGATTGATCACCGCGACCGCGCGCCCGGAACATTCCTTCGCGCTCGGATGCGGATTGAAGACGACGCCGTTGCCGCCCGCGATCATCGCAATCGAATTGTTGATCACCGTCGCGGTCGGATTCGTTACCGGCGTAATCGAACCGATGACGCCGAACGGCGCGCGCTCGAGCAAGGTCAAACCGCGATCGCCGCTCCATGCGATCGGCTCCAGGTCTTCGATGCCCGGCGTTTTGTTGATGACGAGCAGATTCTTTTCGATCTTGTCTTCGTAACGCCCCAAGCCAGTCTCGCGCCACGCCGCCCACGACAACACCTGCGCGTTCTCGCGCAATCGCTCGCGCATATGCGCGATGATCCCTTTGCGCTTTTCGACCGGCAGCGCGATCCACATCTTTTGCGCGCGCTGTGACGCGGCAACCGCGCGGTTCACGTCGGGAAACAAGCCGGTCGAAACTGGCGCGTCCGGTTTTTGTTCTTTCAATTCCGCTAAAACATATTGGACGATGTTGGTGATGTCGCGTTCGGATAGTTCAGGCATAATAGACCCCCAGACATCAGACGTCAGACAGATTCACCGAATCAATCACGCCGACAATCGAAGAACGCACCGGCTGATCTTTCACGCCGAGAATTTGCCGCGTCGAGCCGCCCTCTTGGCAGACCAGCACAATATCGCCGACGCCAGAGCGCGTCAAATCCACCGCGACAAACGCGTCGTCCGGTTTATCGCCGGGCAAATGCAGCGGCTGGACGATCATAATTTTTTGATTTTGGTACACCGGATGCTTCACTGTGGAAACAACGGTGCCGATGACTTTGGAGATTAGCATAGTTGGAGATTGGAGATTGGAGATTGGAGATTAGTTTTCAGGAATTCGATTGTTCTGTCCCACGCCAGTTTTGCCGCGCGCGCGTTGTACGCATCTGCGCGGTCGCTCTCAAAGAACCAATGCGACGTACCTGGGTAGGTGAAGAATTCCGCGTCTTTGCCCGCCGCGCCAAGTTGCTTTTCCAATTTCTTGACGCCGGATGCCGCCACGTACTCGTCGCGCTCGGCGAGATGGAACTGGAATGCGGACGGGCTGTCGCGATAATCGCCGTTGCGCGACGCGTAAAACGCGACAGTTGCGGCGACCGCGCTCGCTTTCTGCTCCGCGAACCAGAGCGCCCAATAGCCACCGAGCGAAAATCCGACGACGCCAAGCGCGCGCTTGTTTCCGCACAGCGCGCGCAGTTGCGCGGCAGCTTGCGCGATTTCGTCGGCGACGACATCGCGCTTGAGCGTGCCGCGCAGTTTCTTTGCCTCCGCGATGGTTGACGCGACCGCGCCGTGATACAAATCCGGCGCGAGCGCAACAAATCCTTCTTTCGCGAGCCGATCGCAGAATTTCTTGATGAACGGATTCAAGCCCCACCACGCGTGGAAAACGAGGACACCTCCGGCTGTTCCGGATTTTGGCTGGGCGAGGTAGTGGGGGGCGATGGTGGGTTGGGGTTTAGTTTTACCAATCATTAGTAAGCGCCTTGTCCACGAAGTGCCGCAGGTATCGTGTCCAGTAGTATCTTCAGATCAAGCCAGAACGACCGATGTTCAATGTACCAAATATCCAACTTGACCATTTCGTCAAAACTCATGAGGTTACCTGATCTTTGGACTTGCCACAGTCCGGTTACTCCTGGAATAACCTCCAAGCGGCGCTTGTGCCAATCCTTATAAAACTCGAATTCGTAGGCAAGAGGCGGACGCGGTCCTACCAGACTCATTTCGCCGCGCAATACATTAAGCAACTGGGGTAATTCATCTAGGCTTGTTTTGCGGAGAACTCTCCCAACCCGCGCTACGCGTGGATCATTGTCTGTTTTGAGAAAAACCTCTCCCTCATCAGCACGAAGAGGATTCGCTTTTCCCTGATCCGGTGTAATCAACATCGTCCGGAATTTGAAAGCGCCGAAGGGCTTTCCCCAGCGCCCGATTCGCTTTTGCCGATGCAAAATTGGTCCCGGTGAATCAAGCTTGATCAAAACACAGATGACAAGAAAAACGGGTGCTATGAAAAATAATCCCGTCAGAGCCACTACGACGTCAAAGATTCTCTTGGTTAAGTTGTACAACCTGCGTTCGGAATCCTCATTTCGCCGGGCAGCCTGATCTTGGTATGTCATTTTGTATCTTCCTTTGCCATAGATTTCAACACTTTCCGCAATGTAGATGAATCTCCAAGATGCCGAATGATTGAATCCCGGCACTCAACCAAGTCATCATACTCGATTCTATGAATACCAGCGATATCAGATATTTGCGTGCCCGGGCTTCCTTTCCGCGCTAGAAGTATCGTAAACTTACCGAGCATATACGCAAGCCCCAGCTCAAACATCACGTTTGGGTTGCTGTCAGAAATTTCGAAGATGCAAATTGCCCCTTGTTGCAACGTATGACAAATCTCGCATGATATATGAACTGGCTCGAAATGTTCGTCAGGAAAGAACGGCCTCAAATTCATTTTTTGAAGAGCCTCAGTAACCATCGCCTTGAGACTTGGTGTCTTGTAATGGTCACTGGTAAACTGGAACCCCACGAAGACCTGCGAAGGATCCACAATGAGGGACAAATCGCAATCTTGTCCTGTTATGGGACATCTTACTCCCGACTTGTACGGGGACTGGTTTTCTCTCGCATGCCCGATGATCTCGTCTATTTCCCGGAGATTAATTCTTGCCGATGTAACTTGCTTCAGCATCGAATCTTTCGCCTTCTCTGTGAATACTCTGTATCGCCAGAATTCTTCTTTGTTCAACCCGCCTTTCGCCATATCCAAATAGATTTCTTGTCGAGCCGCAAGAATTCGATTCCACGTCTCACTACCTTCTTGTAAGCTTTCTGTAACAGATTGCAGCCGCCTAGCAATCGGTGAAACGAAAGACGCATCCTGCTGATGCTCTATCCGTCTTTTCCCCACAGATGCTTGAAATAGCACCTGCAGGACTTCGGAAATCAAATCTGCTTTTGCTATTTCAAACCATGTGCAGATGCTGCTCACATCCACTGGATCCAACGGCCCTATGATCCATGTGATAGCATCATTTTCCATGCCATCAAACTGATTCTTAAATAAAGCCGAAACTGTATTTTCAATTTGTTCTAGTCGGGATACTAGTACTACAACGTTACTTCACGCTCAAAAACTGTGGTAGAATGCTCCCGATCCTTTCGGCAGGAGCAACCGATGAATCTACCACCGCGGGTTTCGATAGCGACACCACCACCTTCGGCAAGAGAA